>JAPLGK010000036.1 GCA_026390195.1 Caldisericota bacterium | reverse complement strand
GCCATCCGCCTCGACCTCAGCCTGCTGCAAGCTCTGGATGAACTCCTCGATCATATTCGTACCCCTCCGGTTTGGATAATTGCTGGTCGGGATGGTGGGATTCGAACCCACGACCTCTTAGTCCCGAACCAAGCGCTCTACCAAGCTGAGCCACATCCCGACAAATAGTGGTCGGGGCGACAAGATTCGAACTTGTGACCCCCAGCACCCCATGCTGGTGCGCTAGCCAAACTACGCCACGCCCCGACTATTTGTTCTCAACCAGCTTCCTCAGCCTTCCGCCAGTCCGAAAAGTCACAACACGCTTCTCCGGCACGTTCACCGCTTCACGCGTTTTCGGGTTCACACCCGAGTGAGCCTTCCTGATGAACACGCAGAAAGCCCCAAAACCGGCCAGGGTAACCTTACGACCTGCCCACAACTCCTTGCTGCAAGTGATCAAAGCCTGATGCAGCACGTTTTCCACAACCACTCTGGAACAATCTGTCTTCGCTGCAACCGCTGCCACAAGATCCGACTTTGGCACCTGACCACCTTTTCGAATTCGTCTGCTGGAACTCGCTTTTCGCTTCCCGGGTCATCAGACGCTGGAGACCAACCAGAGGCGTGACGCTTCCGGCGATGATCCCGTGCAGCTGAGGGACACAGGCAAGCAAATGTTACTCAGTTAGGCGATTTTTGCAAGAGCCTCGAGGATTGGAAGTCCCTCAATGACAGTACACTAGCCGGTTTGAAGCTCAGAAGCCAACGCCCCTCTGCCAATCGCTCCACCCGCCATGCGGTTGCGGCTTAGCTTGCTGAAGCTGGTTGCAATCAGATTCCCTGCTCCAGCAAGCCCATTGATCGTAGCCGGGTCTGCCCCGAGCGCCATCGCGACCCTGACCAGCTCATGGAAGCTGTGGACAATCAAGGATGCTTTCGAGCTGTCGCCAAATCCCAGTCCGTCGGACAACCGGCCGCGACAGCGTACACGTTCTTGAGCGCCCCACACTAGGCTTCACTCCAACCGAGTCCGCACTTGTGTATGCCCTGAGCGAACCGCCCGAGAGAAGCTCCTGAGAGTGGCGGCGGGCACCTGGTCCCCGGCTGGCGATGACGGTGGCCGCCGGCAGGTTTCGACCAATCCTGGTAGCGAAATTGGGTCTGGATAGAGCAGCATAGTGATCATAATCGCTGAGTTCCAGATCCTTAGAGAGCACTTGAGACACCTGCACCTATTACACAGACACGGGTCATGCGTCCACCTCGACGCAAACGTCGGGACAAACTTGCCTTAGCCTCGCCATGACTTCATCGATTGCCGCCTGGGGGCAAGACGTACCGCTTACGACTCCCACGATGTCCACACAGTTCAGCCCCAGTTCAGGCAACACGGCCGCGTCCTGTATGAGATACGTCCTCGAACAAGCAGAGGCTGCTCCTGCCGCCAGTCTTCTGGTATTCGCGCTGGAACTATCTCCCAGGACCAGCATGACCGTGCAACGCCTGGCCAGAGCGACAGCTCCGTCCTGTCTTCGCAATACCTCCGGACACAGCGTCATCTCTTCGGAAACCTCGATTCCTCTCTGTCGAAACCATTCCAGGACCTGCTGTCTGAACTCGCGAGACTGTGTCGTCTGGTAGACGACCCCTACACGGGAAACGGATATCTCAAGAGTGTCCAGGTCCTGCTCCGAAGCCACGATCCTGAGCAGCTGACTGCCAGCAGCCTCCATGAGGTACCGCGTCTCTCGATGCTCTTTGTCTCCCACGACAACCACAGGAACGCCAGCATCTGCAAACCGGCTTATGGCGTCACGAGCCCGGTTCACGATGGGGCAGGTCAGATCCCGCACGGCTCGCGCGCTGGCAATCCTTCCAAGGTGCTCCGACAACGTCGAACCGTGAGCAGGCAGGAGAACCGTCGCAGCACCCAGTTCTTCGTCACTCAGCAGTTCCACAGATCGCAACCCCATGGAACCAAGCCGGTTCATCTCATCGGCGTTGTGAAGGAGCGCATCTGTCGCCGCAACCGTTCCTTCCGAGCGCAAGGCCGTCTCAGCAGCGTCAATCGTTCGCCGAATGCCCGAACAGTAGCCCACCTCGCGTGCCAGCACAACGCGCATATCAGGCATGCCCCTCTTCCTGCAGTGTCCGAATGCGACCCATGATGTCCATGCTGATTGCCGTCAGGTCTTCTCTGGGACTCTCGCCCTCCGGCGGGAGGTGATACGTGACCGGCTGACCTATGCGCACGGTAATGCGGCCGGTTCTGGGGACTCTCCTCTGCCTCGGCCAGCATTCGTATGAACCGATGATGGCCATGGGGACCACCGGTGCTCCCGACTTCACTGCCAGAAAAGCAGCCCCATTGTGAGGGTCCTGCAGACATCCGTCTGGTGACCGCGTTCCCTCGGGGTAGATCATACACAGGTCGCCGTGGTCCATGATTGCCAGCGCTGTCTGGAGGGCATCCTTGTCGGCCAGAGACTCCCTGTCGATGCGCACGGCACCCAGACGACGTATGAATGGCCCCAGCAGCGGCTGCTGGTACATCTCCTTGCGTGACAGGCTGTAGATCTTGCGCGGCACCGCGACGACGGCAAGCATGGGATCCAGATAGCTCCTGAACAAGAGCCTGCCAAATGGGACAACCAGCTCATACAGCATGCTCAAGCCTCCTGCGGTACTCAGAAAGGATTGCCTGCACGACTCCATCGGAGCCGTCAGCAGAGTTGTCCAGCTTGACGTGCTCCTCTGTGCATCGAAGAGGCGAGTCTTCTCGGGACGAGTCTATCGCATCACGCTCCTTGATGTTGGCCAGCACAGCTCCGTAGTCGACCAAGATACCCTGACGCTCAAGCTGGGCGACTCGCCGCCTGGCGCGAACATCCGGGTCCGCAGTAATGAACACCTTGAGAAAAGCCTTGGGAAGAACCGTCGTTCCTATGTCCCGGCCAACCATGACAACATCCTGGAGCAACGCGATGCGTCGCAGCTCCCTGTTCACGGCTGCCCGCACCTGTGGCACCGCACTGACAGGCGACACGAGGCTGTCTACTCTCGGGTCGTGGAGGGACAACTGAAGAACGCGCCCACCAAACAGAACCGTACCGCCGGGCTCGTAGCTTATGCAACGCTCGAGGATACCCAACAGGCGATCGCTCCGCAGACAACGGTCAGACGGAAACTCCTCGGCATAGGCGGCCGTGAACATCCTGTACAACAGCCCAGAGTCAATGAGCATGAGACCGAGCTCAGCAGCCACACGCAGTCCCACCGATGTCTTGCCGGATCCAGAAGGCCCGTCGATAGCAATATCACGTCTCACGGAACCTCTCCCGCAAGCGCCGCAGCCACGTCAGCAGGACAGATACTGCCCTCGCGCAGCATGGACCACGACCCCGCTGTCAATCTGACAACCGTTGATGGCCGGCCTTCTGGACGCCGTCGGCTGTCCAGGACCAGATCCACTCGCTCCAGCAACCCGATGGCCCCGGGCGCGTCCAGGCTCTCAATGACACTCTCACCGCTCTCATTCAGACTTGTCTGCGCCATCAAAAGGCCGCCGGCAAGCAAGCGAAGGAGTCCAGCGTGGCGGGGCACCCGGAAACCGATGCTGGATGCTTCTGGGTGTGGCAGGGGCTGTGTGTGGAGACCACTCCCCGCAACATCGACGACGATGGTCAGTGCCCCAGGCCAGAATACACTGGCAAGACGCTGGGCCATCACACGGGCCGCAGGCTCGACCCACGGCAGGACACGACCGATCTCGAGTACAAAAACGGGCAATGGCTTAGCAGCATCGCGATGCTTCGCTGCGAACACCCTGGTAACCGAAGACGCGCACGCCGCGCTGCAGCCGATGCCATAGACGGTGTCCGTCGGGAATACCGCGACGGCTCCCGAAGCAATGCGCTCGGATAGCCGCCGAACATCGGCGTCTGAACAGGTGTCCAGGAGGACCCTCTCAGGCAGAGATATCTACCGCCTCCGAAAATAGGACCGATCGAGCTTGGGCTCTTCCCCGGCCCTCAACCGACGGATGTTCGCGGCATGCCGAACGATGCCAAGCACAGCAAGCAGGGCGTAAATCAGAACAAGTTTGGGCGGTTGTCTCAGAAGAAGCCCTGTAACTGGAAGAGTGGCAAACATGGCCACTGATGCGAGAGAAACGGTATTGCGGAGCGCCATGACGACAAACCAGATGCCCAACTCCACGAGAGCAACGGGCCAGCTCAGCACAAACACAACTCCGAATGTCGTAGCAACACCCTTTCCTCCCTTGAACCCGGCAAGCACGGAGAAATCGTGACCCAGGACCACGACAACAGCAGCTACAAGCAGCGCTTCCGGCGACATTCCTGGAACGAACCTTGTCAGTACAACCAGAAGGAGTACTGCCTTCAGAAAGTCGCCAGCAAAAGCGAACGCAGCGGGAACAGGACCTGCGGTGCGCAACACATTTGTAGCTCCCATGTTCCTGCTACCCACCTTCGTGATGTCCACACCCTTGATCATCTTGGCAAAGATGTAGCTGAACGGCAGAGAGCCGACGAGGTATGCAACGGCAAAAACCGCAAGATCACGCAAGACATAGTTGAACGTGTTCATTCTGCTCGACGTGCCTCCGCGTAGCGCGGCA
>JAPLGK010000129.1 GCA_026390195.1 Caldisericota bacterium | reverse complement strand
AAAGGGTACAGCCATGAGTATTGCAATCAGAGGCAACTACACGATAGTCCGCCGCCCTGCGGCGACAGTTCGCGTCTCGGCCGCGGCAAGAGTTGCGGCACGCCGGTACATTGTTCTGGCCGTGACGGTCGTCGGTCTGCTGTGTGCCTATGGCTATGTGTACAGTACAACTCTTTTCTTGGAGCGTCAGGTGGAGTTGAACAGGACGGCCATTCAGGCACAGCTTCAGCAGCAGGAATCGCTGCTCGAGCGCGACACGAAGCTCATGTCACCCGATCGGGTGCGAGCTGCCGCAGGCGCAATGGGTATGGCAGGCAACAACACGGCGGTGATCGGCACACTGGACAGTCTTCATTAGCGGGAATACCTGCGTCAAGACCATACGGAATTGATGAAGAGAGGCGTCGCGTCTTTCAACGACATGTTCAGACGGCGTCTCGTGGTCGTTTTCACGGTGTTCCTGGTTGCAGTGCTAGGAATTGAGTCACGGTTCGTCTATCTGCAAGTAGTGGCTCGCACTACGCTTGTGAACAAGGCCAATCAGCAGCTTGAGACCGACTCCATTCCCATCAAAGCAAAGCGGGGAATGATCCAGGATTCGACAGGGCGCGTACTGGCGCAGGATGTGGCAACGTGGTCCCTGGGCCTGTACATGAAGGAAGTCAAAGACCCTCACCTGACCGCGGCCAGCATCGCCCCCGTCCTGAAGGTATCGCTGACGCAGCTGGAGAAGCTGATACGCAGCGCGTCATCAAGCTTCATCTACGTGGAGAAGCAGATAGGCATTGCGGAATACGAGGCACTGCGCCGACTCGACGTACCAGGAGTCGTGCTGGACCAAGGCTATCGCCGGGTCTATCCGCTGGCAGCTCTCATGTCTTCCGTGGTCGGCATCACGGGCTCGGACAACCAGGGTCTGTCGGGGATCGAGTTTCAATACGACAAGGAACTTGGAGGTACGGACGGGAGGCATACCTACAGGGTCTCTGGGTCGAACCCCGGTGAGCCCGCCGTCACAGAGGAAGTCCTCGAAGCTGTACCAGGCAAGAACATCGTGCTGACGATCGACTCGAACATCCAGTATTTCGCACAGCAGGCTCTCATGGACACCCTCAAGACATACGATGGCAAGCGGGCTACATGCACGATCCTGGATCCAAAGACCGATGCGGTCCTTGCGATGGTCGATGTGCCAAGCGTAGATCCCGAACACTGGCAGGATGCTTCGATGAGCTCTCTCTCGGAGAAGGCAATCAGTGCCAACTATGAGCCTGGTTCTGTGTTCAAGGCAGTGACATCGGTTGCCGGTCTCGACACTGGTACGATTACGCTGGAGAACACGTTCTACAGCGGTGGTAGTCTCAAAGTCTTCAACACGGTCGTTCACGATCTCTATCCATATGGGACCATGAACCTCTACGCGATGCTGCAGCACTCCTCCAACGTGGCGTTTTGCCAGTTGAGCATGAAGATAGGAGCTACGCGCTTCTACGACTGCGTCAGCCGGTACGGTTTTGGTAAACCGACGGGCATCGACCTACCTGGAGAAGAATCCGGTATCCTCCTTCCGACGTCTCTCTGGTCAAACACGACGCTTCCTACGATGGGATTTGGCCAGGGCGTGGCAGTAACGGCAATCCAGATGGCGAACTTCTATGCCACGATAGCCAACGGGGGCCTCATGCAGCGACCCTACGTGGTCGATCACATCGTCGACGCTTCGGGGACGAGTCAGCGGACAGACGTCCCTGGAGTCATCGGTCAGTTGTTCAAGCCGGAGACGGCCAAGACCGTTCTCGAGGGCCTCCATGGAGTCGTGCAAAAAGATGTCGGCGTTTTCAGTGCGTATATTCCCGGCTACGAAGTTGCCGGAAAGACCGGCACTGCTCAGATCGCCGCTCCCGGGGGAGGCTATCTGGATGATGGATCGTATATATTCAGCTTCGCAGGAATCCTGACCGCGAACGACCCCAGGGTCGTCGTGTTCCTCAGCGTCCATGAGACTCGAAAAGGAGAACGCACATCATTTCAGGTGGCAGGGCCGACCTTCAAGAAGATTGCACTGCAGCTGATACAGTATCTGAGGTTGAAACCATGAAATTCGCCGTTGAAGAACGGGAGCTTGCCGAGCTCCTTCATATGTTGCCTCCGGCGTCCTGGGATCCCAAGCGATCCTCGCTGGGCCAGAGGACGTTGATCAGCCTGGTCACGCCTGATTCGCGTGAATGCGGGCCAGGAGCCATGTTCGTCGCCATCTCCGGAACCAGGCTGGACGGAGCGTCCTACATCGCCAGCGCTCTTGGCGCCGGGGCGGCTTGTGTCGTCGCTGAGAATGAGCATCCCGAGGTTCAGGATGTGCCAGTCGTCGTCGTCCCGAGCTGCCGTGAGTTCCTGAGTCTGGTCTCGCAGGCCTTGTTCAACTTTCCTGCCCGTCGCATGAAGATGATCGGCATCACTGGAACGAGCGGCAAGACAAGCACAGCATACATGATTCGTCGTCTTCTGCAGGGACTGGACATTGCGTCCGTCATGATTGGGACCACAGGCTATGTCATGCCTGACGGCGAGTTCTTTCCTCCTGACGCTCTTCCCGCAACAACGCCGGAAGCCTTTGCGCTCAACTGGTATCTGGACCATGCGGTCCATCAAGGGGCGCAGGTTGCTGTGCTCGAGGTTTCCTCGTTCGCGCTCGCCTTCGGCAGAGTCCATGGCATGCGCTTTGATTGCGGGGTTTTCACAAATCTCTCGCAAGACCACATGGGATACCATGGCACCATGGATGCGTATCTGGCGGCCAAGCTGCGCCTGTTCACGTCGCTCGACAAAGGCTCTGTGGCCGTTCTCAATGCTGACGATCCTTCGTTCGCTGCATTCAGGGACGCTGCCGGGCGCTCGCAGGTCAGGACGTTTTCCCTGGTGCGAGAGGCTGACCTGCGTGGCGACCACGTCGTTTCTACCATGGGAAGAACCATGTTTCAGGTCTTTGCCCGCGACGGAGCCACGTTCGACGTGGAGCTTTCGATCGGCCCGGCGTTCCAGGCGTCCAACTGTCTGGCGGCCATCAGTTCGGTTCATGCCATTGAACCGACCTGCGATCTGGGCAGGGCTGTGCAGTCTCTTGCTGCCCCACTGTATGTCCCCGGGCGCTATGAGCGCATTGACTGTGGACAACCGTTCGAGGTTGTCGTGGACTATGCCCATACGCCAGAGGAGTTCTCGGCACTGTTCAGCGCTGTGCGGCCCACCGTGCGGGTGGACCTGCTGGCCGTGTTTGGCTCTGTCGGCGCCGATGACCGCGAGAAACGACCGATCATGGCCCGCCTCGCAGAGGAGGCTTGCCGCTGGTCGTTCGTGACCGTCGAGGACCCTCGTCATGAAGACGCGTCGATTGCCGTTCACGACATTGAGGACGGGTTCACGACCGACCATTTCACGGTCATCGAAGACAGAAGGCAGGCAATTCGAAGTGCCGTTGCTGCGGCCAGGCCCGGCGACATGGTCCTGGTTCTCGGTCGTGGGCATGAGACGGTCATGTACTATGCACACGAGGATGTCGTCTTCGATGATCGGGAAGAGGTGCGCCTCGCGTTGCGCGATCGCGGCTACGTCTGTGGTGCTGATGGTCTGCGGCCGCAGGAGGGACAGCGATGACCGCCAGGTCTGTTATGTCGCTGGTTCTCGTTCTTGCCCTTGTGGACTTGGCTCTTTTCCCACTCCTTATTGTGTGGCTTCGCAGGACACGGTTTACGCAGTTGATACGGGATGAGGGGCCTGCTTCTCACAAGCCCAAGGCGGGTACGCCTACGGGAGGCGGCTTGATGCTAGTTCTCAACATTGCCGGAGCCGTGGCCGCCTATCTCTTCCTGATGGGGCGAAGAGGCTTGACAGGGCTTGACGTAGCCACACTTGTCTTCGTGGCCGTCAATCTCCTTTCCGGTTTTCTCGACGACTGGATCAAAGAGCTCAAACACAGAAATGACGGATTGCTTGGCTACCAGAAACTTCTGATGCAGACAGTAGCGGCCGGGCTCTTCTTCTATCTCGCGTATCCATCTATCGTTCCAACGCTTCGTCTGGCGAGCGGTGGAGTCCTTTTCGCCGGCTGGGCCTTCTACGTTGTTGCCATGCTGTACGCGGTCGGCATGGTGAATGCGTTCAACCTGACGGACGGTCTTGATGGTCTGCTCGCCAAGACCAGTCTTCCCGCATTTGCTGTGGCCGGAGCAGCCTCGCTTCTGCATCCGTCGGGACTGGCTGGCATACTGCCATTGGCAGCTGTTGCGTTTGTTATCTCGTTTCTATGGTTCAACGGCCCAAAAGCATCAGTGTTCATGGGAGATACGGGATCGCTTGCACTTGGTTCCATCTTCATCGCGTGGGCGTTTGCCTCCGGGAACCAGGTGTCGTCGATTCTGCTGGGAGGACTGTTCCTGGGAGAGGCGATAAGCGTGATGATCCAGGTGGTTGTCTTCAAAGCCTCTGGGCGCAGGAAGAGGGTGTTCCTTATGGCTCCGATCCACCATCATTTCGAGAAACTCGGGTGGACCGAGCCAACAATCGTCGACCGGTTCTTTGTCGTGAGTATCCTGTTTGTCATTGCTGGGGCACTGACGATGACGTGGAGGTAACTAGTGATCCCGTTCAATTCTGCATTCGTCGTCGGGGCATTGCCAAGTGGATTGTACGCAGCCCTGTACCTGCATGATCACGGAGTGAACGTTTTCGTGTCGGAACTCAAGCAGCGGAGCGCCGACGAGAAGTTCGAGCATGCCGCGCGACTGCTGCAGCAGGTGGGAGTTCCCTTCGAATTTGGACAGAACACTGCGAGCATTGTGGCGGCCTTCGACGTTGTTGTCGTCTCACCCGGCGTACCGCGCGAAGCTCCGATTATCCTGGCCGCTGTGCAGATGGGCAAACTCATCGTCGGTGAGACAGAGATTGCCGCGTATGCCGGCCTGTCAGTGCTTGCGGTGACTGGCAGCAATGGCAAGAGCACGACCACGGCTCTTCTTGGAGAAATCGTTGCTCAGGAGTATCCCGATGCAGTGACAGGGGGCAACCTGGGAACTCCAGTGTCGCAGCTCCTGGTGGAACACCCGTTGGCAGGACGGGCGGTTCTTGAGGTCAGCTGCTTCCAGCTCGAGACAGTCCATGCGTTCCATCCCAGAGTGGCCATTTTCTCGAACCTGGTTCCGAACCATCTTGACCGCTATGGTACCATGGAACACTATTTCGCCACGAAGAAGCGTTTGTTCGAGAACATGACGGCGGATGACGCCGTCGTGCTCAACTGGGATGATCCTGCGCTGAGAGCGCTGGGCTCAATGCTGAGTCCTTCCATATTCTATTTCGGACTGGGCGACGGCGTGTTCTCCGGCGCACATGTTGTCGATGGCGTTATCGTTTTCAAAGATGCGACACGCACGGTGGAGTTGTTCAGGGAGACAGATCTGCGGATCCGAGGGCGGCACAATGTGGCGAATGCCATGAGCGCAGCTCTGGCAGCCTTTCTGTATGGTATCTCCCCAGATGCCATTCGCAGGGCCGTGAGGGGTTTCAACGGGCTGCCGCACCGACTGGAGTACGTTGGAACAGCGGGCGGCGTGACGTTCATCAACGATTCCAAGGCAACGACTCCGGAATCAGTTATGACGGCTGCTGATGCCATGCCTGGACCATATGCAGTCATTCTGGGCGGCAGTTCAAAGGGCGTCTCATTCGACAAGATGGCACGACATCTGGCTCAAGACAAGAATCTGGTGTCGGCAATCGTGATGGGCGCGACCGGTCCGGCTATCGAGGATTCGCTGCGCAAGGCCGGCATGAAGACGGTTGTCCGCGTCGAATCGCTTGAGGACGCTGTCAGCGATGGAGTGCGACTTCTTTCTGCAGGTGGTACGCTGCTTCTGTCTCCCGCTTGTGCTAGTTTCGACATGTTCAGGGATTTTGAGCAGCGTGGCGACCGATTCAGGGAGATCGTGCAGGGTCGCCTGGGCGCTTTCACGCGGTGAAGCGCATACTGGTCCTTGTCGCCATACTGCTTTGCCTGGGGGTACTGCAGAACTACAGTATCGCCGTCAGTCTCAGCGCTGCGCGAGGTCAATTGGTGGCCGTTACGCCGAGTGTCGTCAAGCAGGCGATTATCGTCGGTGTCGGAGTCTTCGCCTACTGGTTCTGCTCGCGGTTCAAGTACATGCGCTGGGCAGACATCTCGGAATTCCTGACGTATGCTCTAGGGGCACTGCTGATCGCTGTACTCATTCCCGGCATCGGCAGGAGTGTCAACGGTTCCAGCCGGTGGATCGGAACAGGTTTGATTGGCTTGCAGCCATCTCAGGCAGTCATCCTGGTGGTGCCTCTTCTCGCCGCCAAGCTCTTCAGTGGCAAGTACCTGAACCAGTATGACCACCGATACTACCGGACGTTTCTGCTTCTCGTGCTGGGGTTCACGGGCCTGGTCGCATTGGAACCGGACTTCGGAACGGCCTTCGTCATTGCCGGGTCCTCGATCGCTATCCTGCTGGGCGTCGGTGCTCCGTTCGGCTACTGGATCAGCCGAACGGCTGCCCTGGGCGTGCTGGCTCTGATTGCGGTCAATGTGAAAGATTCCTGGAAACTCAGGATGACCTCGTTCATCAACCCACTGTCGGCCGACAAGGCCAAAGGCGTTGCCTATCAACTGGTGAACTCCATGTTTGCCGTCGCGAGGGGTGGAGTGATGGGGCGGGGTTTCATGCGGAGCGTTCAGAAGTTTGTCCACTTCCCAGCCCAGGAGAATGACTTCGTTTTCGCTATCTTCTCGGAGGAGTTCGGGCTCGTCGGCGTTACCATCGTGCTCGGCATTTATCTGTGGATCGTCTTCGACCTGTTCAAGATTGCCTCGAGGTCCTCTGAGCCGTTTGCCCGAGTCTATGTCATGGGGCTGGGAGCATTCCTCGCTGTGCAAGCGTTCGTCAATATTGGTGTCGTTGTCGGACTGCTTCCTACGACAGGAGTACCATTGCCTTTCTTCAGTCAGGGAGGCAATCACATCGTCTTCGAGATGGCCGCGCTTGGCATCGCGGGAGCCATTGCCCGGAGTCCGGAGGCTGTCTGATGCACTACATCATCGCTGGAGGGGGAACAGGGGGGCATATCTACCCCGCAGTCGCAATTGCCGAGCGTTTGTCGGACAGGGGAACCGTCACCATGCTGGCGCGATCCGACAGTATGGAAGAACGCGTTTTCCTCTCTCAGGGACTTGACGTCAAGACTGTCCGTTCTGCCCCGCTTCTGTATACCCCCAGATCAGTGTGGCGCCTTGCACGTGCCACTCGTGGCGGAGTGAGGGCGGCCCACCGAGTCATGACGGACGTCCATGCGGATGCTTTCATTGGTACCGGGGGATACGTATCGGTGCCGGGAATCGTTGCTGCACAGATGAGTGGGGTTCCTGTGTACCTTCTGGAACAGAATGCCGTCATGGGGAGGGCGAATCGACTGTTCTCCCGCCGTGCGCGGCACGTGTTCCTGGGGTTTCCCGTCGAAGGGGTCTCCGGTCCACGGTTCACCGTCACTGGAAACCCTCTGCGACGCAAGGTCTACGCGGCACTGATGGAGTGCCGGTCCAGCAGGCCCCTTCGACGGGGGTTGCTGTTTGTAGGGGGTAGTGGCGGAGCCAGTTTCGTCAACGAACTGTTCCTGCGGACAATCCGGGAGCTGGACAGCAGGGGCCGCGAAGTTCCAGTCACCGTGGTGACTGGAACTGAGGACTATGCGAGGATTCATGATGCAGTGGATGGGTTGTCTCTGCGACACGTCGATCCTGCCGTCGTCCCCTATGAGGAGCATATGGAGCGACTCTACGAGCAGACTCGTGTGGCGGTGACGAGAGGCGGTGCACTTGCGCTTACCGAGCTTGCTGTCGGAGGCATCTATGCCGTCGTTATTCCTTATCCATTTGCCGTTGGCCGGCACCAGTCCAGGAACGCGACATATCTCGAGAGCCTTAGCCTCGGCATACGCATTGAGCAGGAGTCACTGCAGTTCGACGGGTACCTGTCCATCGTGGAGAAGGCGCTTGACGACGAAACAGGCCCGGCCATTCCTGCTTCCAGCATTTTTGGGAGTGATGCTGCGGAGGCCATAGTGCGCACCATCGAAGAGGAGTGCTCACATGATTGAGCTCCTGCAACCTGGAACACCGTTTCTTCTCGTTGGCATCTGCGGCGCAGGGATGAGTTCACTGGCCATGTTGCTGCGCAGCATCGGAATGGATGTGCGGGGTTCAGACATCGCGAATGACGGTCCTGAGGCTGAACGGTTAGCCTCGCTGGGTATACGGGTGATGTCCGAAACTGAAGTAATCGGCGAACTTCGTCATGACGAAGTTCTTGTTCGGTCGTCCGCAATTCGCCCGGACAACGTCGTGCTCGTGGCTGCAAGCGGGATCGGGGCGGCCGTTCTCCACCGAACAGACGTCTTGTCTGCCGTGGCATCACGGTATTTCCTGATAGCCGTTTCTGGCACGCACGGCAAGACCACGACGTCGGGAATGATTGGATACGCGCTGGCAACACAGGGCTTTGTTCCAACCATCTGTGTGGGAGGGCATATCGCAGGATTTGACGGGGCCTTTCCCTCTGAAGGGACGCAGCGAAAGCAGATTCAGGGACGCCCGATCATGGTTCTGGAGACTGATGAATCGGACGGATCGTTCCTGAAGTTCCATCCAGACGCAGCTGTAGTAACGAACATCGACAACGACCACTTGGGGGCTTACGGAGGCAAGCTGTCCAACCTTGTCGGCGCATTCGCGCGTTTCTCCCAGCAGTGCGCTGAGCGAGGCGGCCTGATTGTTGGCTGTGGCGACGACAGGGAAGTAGCCAGGATCGTGCAGGCTCTGCCACGCCACGTCCTGTATGGGCAGGAGGCGTCAAATCAAGTGCAGGTGGGCTACCATTTCCGGAGCAACACGGCAACGGTTGCCAGAGAAGGCAGGGAGCAACCGTTTGTCATGAAACGAGGAGACGAGAAGAGCTATCTCAACGCTGTTGCGGCTTGCCTGGCGTGCGAGGCAGTCGGGGCCGCTCTTCCAGACACACTCCATGTTCTGGAAGGTTTCCCCGGAATGGAGCGGCGGATGCAGCTCCTGGCAGACCATGACGGAACGGTCGTCCTCTCAGACCATGCCGATCACCCCACGGAGATCAGAGCGACCCTGCAGGCTGTCTCGGTACGATATCCCGGAAGCCCACTTAGCCTCGTGCTCCAGCCGCACCGTTTCTCCCGTGTGAGCATGTGCCTCGAGGAGTATGGACCGGCACTGGCCGGAGTCTCGCGGATCGTGCTACTCGACATCTTCCCGGCTGGAGAGACGGCGGAGCGTCCGGAAGAGCTGAATGAGAGGCTTCGAGAGAGCGTGAAAACAGCAGTGGGTGACTCATTGGCACCCCAGATGCCCGTGGACCAGATGCTCGACGACTTGCGGGTGGCGGCCAGCCCGGGCGACGTGGTACTGTTTATGGGCCCTGGTGACGTGAACAAGCTTGGTCTGCGGTTTTGTGGCTTGCTGACGAGCGGCAATACGGTACAATGTCAAACTGCTGGGTCCCTCGAGGGACGCATAGGGCAGGAGAACGACTGATGGTGAATTCGGTCATAGACAAGTTCAGACGTCGCGTCGAGCAACGGGTCCTGACGAAGGAGCCGCTCTCGTCCTATACGTCGTTTCGTATCGGCGGTCCGGCCGAGTACCTCTACACGCCATGTGGTGAGGAGGACCTGGTTTGCGCACTGCGTGCTGCCAGAGGTCTCAAGGTGCCGACGACGGTTCTTGGCAACGGAACGAATGTTCTTGTGTCCGATCGTGGTGTCGAAGGCCTGGTCGTGAGGCTCATGGAGACCTCGCTGCAGCCGTTGATGGAGAGAGGACTGGTGCTTGCTCGTGCCCCGATGCCACTGTCCTCCCTGCTGGACTTCGCCATACGTCAGGACCTGTCTGGACTGGAGTATCTTGTCAGCATACCCGGTACTGTCGGAGGGGCCGTCTACATGAACGCAGGGTCGTTCTCTCAGGCGATAAGCACTCACCTGGCGTATGTCGAAGTTCTTGATCGCAACCTCGAGTATCTCCTGAAGAAGCATGAAGACGTCGATTTTGACTACCGTTATAGCGAGTTTCAAGAGAGCGGGGCCATCATTCTGGGCGCTGCATTTGACCTCGAGGCTGGTGATGGAGCAACAATCCGGTCGACAGCCGCACGTATCCGATCCGAAAAGCATGCCAAGCAATCGTGGGAGCTTCCGAACGCGGGAAGTATCTTCACGAATCCTCCAACGACCTATGCCGGCAAGTTGATAGAGGAAGCCGGGTGCAAGGGTCTCCAGGTGGGGCAGGCGCAGGTGTCGGTCAAGCATGCAAACTTCATCGTCAATCTGGGAGGGGCGACCGCACTTGATGTCGCGCGCCTTATGGACATCGTTGTGCAGAGAGTCTATGCACGCTTCAACGTGCGCCTGTCACCCGAGATCAGGCTGCTCGGTGACTTCTCGTAGGAGGCAGTGCGTGAGTGTCGAGGATGAGTTCCTCCGTTTATGAAGCTCCTGTGGCGCATGGGTCTGGTTGCTTTGGCGGTAGTGTTGGTCTACTGGTTCACGGTACCACCCACTCGTGTACGCGTGCAGGCAGACTCCTGGGAAGCTGCTGTCGTGGACCAGGTCTGGCATAGTCGGTCTCAGGGTCTTCTCATGCTCCTCAACAGGACTTCGGTCGTTGACAGGCTGGAGGGACTCCCCGTTTCTGACGTGACTATCAAGCGGGAGCGACCTTGGAATGCCACGGTCGGTGTGGACATAGCTGACCCTGATGTGGTGATCAGGCAAGGGAGCAAGCTAGCTGCCGTGTTCCTGCAGACGGGGAGAGCCTATGCTGTGACGGAGGCATCGAAGTCCTGGAATGCAGTTGACGTAAGCGGGTTCCCATCTGCATCCCCGGCTTTTCTGTCCGCCTCCCTCGAGTATGCACCGCTGTGCTGCCAGTTGATGCAGCATCGGGACCAGCTGGCCATCATGGGCATATCACTGTCCTCGTCGATGGGACTTGCTGTACGGTTGAAAGACGGCAAGACGCTTATCCTTGGTGACAGCGCGAACGGAGTCTCGAAGATCGAGCGAGGGATTGCGGTCCTTGGCATGCCTGCATTCAAGGGGAAGGAAGTAACCATCGACCTGCGGTTCGACGGCCAGGCCGTCATCCCGGGGACCCCATGATCACGCGTGGAAGAAGCGGTGGCGTTTTCCTTACTGCGCTGTTTGTCATGGTTGCCGGATTCGGATACCTTCTGGCTGTCCAGTTCGAGCCCACCGTGAACAACGCCTACGTCGTTCCTGCCCAAAATGTCGAGTTGGTCGAAATCATGAAGGGACTCGAAAAGGAGAATGATAGTGCCGCTCAGCGGATTATCGATCTTCGGGCACAGCTGGGAGAGCTTGAGAGCAAGGGCGCTGCCACCAGCGACGAGGTGCGCGTTCTCACGCAGGAGCTAGGAGAGTTGAGGGCAAAAGCGGGGCTGGCCGAGGCGACGGGTTCCGGTGTTATCGTGACGTTAAGTGATAGTTCTCGAGCCCCGACACTGTCCGATGATCCGAACTACTTCGTCATCCACGACGGTTACCTCCGCAGCATCGTGAATCTCATGCGGAGATACGGCGCCACGGCGATTGCGATCAACGACCAGCGCGTTCTTGGAAACAGCCCTATCATCTGTGCTGGACCCATCATTCTCGTGAATTCGAGCAGGATGTCGCCACCCTACGTTATCACTGCGCTGGGGAACCCCGAGATGCTCGCCGACAGCATTTCTCAAGATGTTTTTTTCCGGGTACTGGAGACGTACCGCGATCAGTTCAAGATCACGTGCTCGCTTGAGAAGAAAACGTCATTGACTGTCCCAGCCTCGCTGGACAATGCTGCGTTCAAGTACGCAGTGAGTGCGCAATGAAGAGCACCGGACGGTCGCCCTGGCAGTCGACAACACTGATTTTCTTCCTTATCAGTTTCTTCGTCGGGTTCTTCCTCCCCGGGCAGGCGCGCGTCGTACGCGAGATGAAGCAGACCTATCAGAGTCAGGACCCGAAGGACCTCATTCGTGTCATCAGAGACCTCCAGCAGCGCAAACAGGACCTCCTCGTCGAGGAGACCGACGTATCGCAGAAAGTTGTACAGTATCTTCGTTTTTCTGATGACACGGCCGCGCAAGTGCGCCAGTTGCAGCACGAAGCCACCGCGTTGAGACAGAGAGCCGGGGCCGTCCCGCTGGCGGGTCCTGGCCTCCGGATCACGATACGAGAGCAATCATCAGGGGCCTCGCCATCCATGCTGGCCGATGAGGATCTGCTGCTCCTTCTGAATGATCTGTGGGCGTCGGGAGCCGAAGTCATATCGTTGAATGGCATACGCCTGACCGACTCGAGTTCAGTCTACAGGGCGGGTCTCAACGTTCGCGTGGATGGAAAGGTGACGCAGATGCCGCTGGTCGTAGACGCGATCGGCGATACAGAGAACATGTCCAAGGGGCTGCAGATTCCCGGAGGCGTGCTCGACTTGTTGAATCTGAGGCGCATTGGTGCTATAGTTCAAAACGTCAACCTGCTTAGAATCAGTGACTAGGGGAGGAAAACGGATATCTATGGTTGGCTTCGTGACAGTGTGCGGACTTGTGCTTGGTATCATCATCGGGATTCTTCGCCCCGTGCACATCCCCGCCGTCTATTCCAAGTACGTGGGGTTGGCTCTTCTGGCTGGTATGGATTCTATTCTCGGCGGCATCAAGGGCTATCTGAAGGACACCTTCGACGCAACAGTATTCTTTTCGGGTTTCCTGATCAACAGTCTTGTTGCAGCGCTCCTGGGGTATCTCGGTGATCAGCTGGGCATCGATCTCTACCTTGCGGCAGTC
>JAPLGK010000220.1 GCA_026390195.1 Caldisericota bacterium | reverse complement strand
GGAGGCGTTCCGTGCCTACGCACAGATGCATCCGGATGACTCCGTCCTGCTTCTCGACACCTATGACACGCTGAAGCAGGGACTGCCCAACGCCGTCATCGTCGGCCAGGAGCTGGAGGAACAGGGCCACCACCTCTGGGGTGTCCGGCTGGACTCCGGTGACTTCGCGTACCTCAGCAAGAAGGTGCGGGCTGTGCTCGACGAGCATGAACTGAGCCACGTCAGGATCTCGGTCAGCAACCAGCTCGACGAGTACGTCATCGAATCGCTCGTGGACCAGGGCGCCCCCATCGACATGTTCGGTGTCGGGACACGCCTTGTGACCGGGTACAGCGACGGCGCGCTGGATGGCGTCTACAAGTTGGTCCAGCTCAAGGGGAGGCCGATCATCAAGATCTCCGAAAACCCGGCCAAGATCAACATCCCAGGCGAGAAGGAGCTGTACCGGTACTATGATTCCGGGGACGGTCTGTGGCTGCTCGACGGTCTGTGTCTGGCACGGGGCGACGACGAACCGGGCGTCCTGATACACCCGGACTTCGACTACAAGAAGACCGACGTGACGGGGCTGAAGCGGGAGAATATCCGCAAGGAAATCGTCAGAAACGGCGAACTCGTGTACACGTTTCCTACCCTTCTCGAGACTGGGGCATGGAGTGCCCAGCGGTTCTCCCTGCTGTACAGCGGGCACAAGCGTTTTGCCAACCCGCACGCCTATCACATCGGCGTGAGTCGTGAGCTGTTCGACCTGCGGCGCAGCCTGATCGATGCCCGGTCATCATGAGCGAGGAATGCTTCGGTCCAGAGTCGGCCCTCCTCGTCGTCGACGTTCAGAATGACTTCTGCCCCGGCGGCGCCCTGGCCGTGGCCGATGGGGATGCCATCATCCCGGTCATCAACGCATGGATACCACGGTTTGCCACCGTCTTGGCCTCGCGCGACTGGCACCCTCCGAACAGCGTTCACTTCATCAGCTGGCTCCCTCACTGCGTCGCGGGCACGTATGGCGCGCAGTTCAGAGCCGGACTCGACACCGGGCGCTTCCTGCTGGTCCTGGATAAGGGGACCAGCAACGTCGACGACGGCTACAGTGCGTTCGAGGCGACCAGCGAGGACCTCGAGAGCTGGCTTCGCGGCCGAGGCATCGAGATGCTGTATGTCTGCGGTCTCGCAACCGACTACTGCGTTCTGCGGACGGTGCTCGACGCACTGCGCCTCGGGTTTGGCGTCACGGTTATCCGTGACGGCATTGCCGCTGTGGAGGTCAACCCCGGCGATGGACAGCGTGCCCAGAGCGCGATGGAGGCGGCAGGCGCCCGCTTCATCCCATCGGGACAGACTGGGCTGCCATAGCACGATGACAGCGGGGACCAACCGGTGGCCGCAGCAGGGGACGTGTCCTCCTGGCTGTCGTGCCAAGAGGAACAAGGAGCGCATGAGGTGCGTCCAAACAGTGCGCACACACACCACACCAGTGCATGGCTGTGTTGCGTGCGTGCCGGCTGTGCTGGATTGGTCGATCTCTCTGGAACGAGGTGCATGAAGCCTTGACGAAGACGCGCTTATCGAACTGCTTGATCGTTCTTGTCCTTGTCGTTGCAATGGTATTGTCCTTGTCCACCGGTCCCGGTACCGCTGTAGGCGCGCCCCTCGGGACGAACCCTCCTGACACCTATATCCGTGCGCGTCTCAAGGATGCAGCCCTGCGCTACAACGTGCCCTCGGCCATCCTGATGGGTATCGCCTATCAGGAATCGGGATGGCGTCAGTTCGACGCAAACGGCAACACGGTCATCGGGTCGAATGCCACGTCGCAGGACATCGGAATCATGCAGATCAACACGGCCGGGCGCAGCGACATCGACCGTCTTATGGCTGACATCGACTACAACATCGAGACCGGGGCGAAGATCCTGGACGGGAAGTGGAAGCTGGCCCCCGGCATCGGCGATCGCGATCGGAACGTCCTCGAGAACTGGTACTATGCCATCTGGGCCTACAATGGCCTGTCGTCTACCAACAACCCCAACACGCCCGGCGGCAGGCACTACCAAGACCGCGTCCTCGCCCTCATGACGCGCCAGGTGCTGGGCAGCGACGGGCAGCCACTGTGGCCGCCGGTTGTAGTCACACTGCCCATCCCTTCCATCATCGCCGACCCGCCTGCCTGGATTCCGACGCCTCAGCCCGTTCACTACGGCGACCTGTATGGAGGGTTCAACCAGGGGGACAACTTCCGGGTGCTGGAGAGTCCGGCTGGCGCAGTCCTCTCAACAAGTGTGCAGGCGACTGTCGGGTTCCTGGTCCAGAACGTGGGCACGACGACATGGGATGCCACCTATCAACCCGTCCTGGCGGTAGGTGACCCAGTCGTGACGACACTGCAGGGTCAAGCGCTCGCCCAGCCGGTCTTGCCTGGCGGCACCGTCGCTATTGCGTTCACGTTGCCGCCCGCGTTGCCGGTGGGAGCCCTGAGCATGTCGCTGGCCATACGCAGGAACGGTGTGCCGTTTGGTGCGGCATGGCTGTCACAGGTGACCCTCGCCGACATCACAGCGACCACGACTTCCCCGGACAGCCTGGCCCTGGGCAGCATGCTCGAGGTGTCCATTCAGGTTTTGAGCGCCCAATCCATGACCGTCACGCCGGGCTTCGAACTGCGTGACATGCAGGGCACCCTGGTCGACAGCTCGGCCCTGGTTGCAAGGCGCTATGGCACGCCCGTGGGCATCGTGTCCATGACGCTCCCTGGCGAGCAGGCTGGCGAGCTCAGGTATTTCGTCGGCAGGGCGAGTGCAGGCCTGCTCCAGCTAGGTCAGTACCAGCTGACTGTGACTTTCACGGCCGGGGTGTCCGCCGTGGCAGGCGTGTCGGGCACGGTCCCCTTCGCCATGACCACGCATCTTCTGCAGGTGCTCCCGCCTGAGCAGCCCGGATTGCTCATTGTCGCACCCTCTCCGCTCGGGGCCGCCGTATCCATCGACGGTGTGTCACAGTCCCTGCTGACGCCGTGTGCGGTCCCGACGACGCCCGGCCCGCACCTCGTCCAGCTCCTCGAGGCCGGCTCTGCCCCGTTCGAGGTCACGGTCGACACGTCCGCAGTCCCCGTCACACTGCTCGGACCGACCTTGACGCCGCTGGCGGCCGTCCCCGTCGTCTTGGCGCCCTCGCCGGTCAACCTCGACTTTGGCGTGCTGACGGCAGGAGCCGGCGTTACCGGACAGCTCATGGTGCAGGTGAACGGAGCGGATCCAGTCCGGGGGGTCGTTACGACGTCCGCCAACTGGATCCTGGTCAGTCCGCTCAGCTTCGACGGCAGC
>JAPLGK010000009.1 GCA_026390195.1 Caldisericota bacterium | reverse complement strand
CTCATTGCGGAGAACGATGTTCTCGTACATGCCATACAGATCGCGGTAGAAGTCGCGAATACCCTGACGTTCCTCGGGAAACATCTCGCCGAGTTCATCCTCGAACCGTTCCAGGTCAGGCCAGAAGACGACCTGCTTCCCTTCAATGGTCATGCGTGCCAGCGTGGGCTGGGCAATGATGTCGATGGGCTCCTCGAGCTGGTTCATGATGAAGCGGAACGGTTTGAACCCGGTCTCGCCGAACCCGTAGATCATTGCGGTGCCGACGTCGTACACGATGTCGTCGCGCCTGAACGACGTGCAGGAGCCACCCGGCCTGTCCTGCCGGTCGATCATCAGGACGGACAGTCCCTGCTTCGCCAGAAGGCCGCCTGCAGTCATGCCGCCCAGTCCCGCACCGACGACAATCACGTCGTACCCGTCGCGGAGCACCGAATCACCAAGAATTCTCATCGTCTCCTATACCTCCTCCCTGGTACTCAGGATGCTGTTCACGGCAAGTTTGCCGGTCAGGACGGCAACTGGCGATCCTCTTGGCGAGAAGGCCCAGTGACCCGCCATCTGTGGCTCGGGGTCCGTGCGTGCGAGATACGCGGCAGCGGCCAACCCCGCAATGCCTGCACCGATGACGATGACGTCGCACTGCTCCATCTCGCTCCTGGACGCATAGTACCAAATACGCATTTTAGCACATGTGTGCACAATCAGAATGTCCACTGTTGTATCTTGTCACATGTCCCTATGATATGACCATGCGTGGAGCGGCACCGCTGTGGACTTGCCGGGGTCGCTGCACAGGTTGGGAGGCCTCCATGAGACACGTACAACGTTATGTTGCCATAGTGATCGTCGCTGCTATCATGCTTGCGCTGCCATTCGCGCCATCCAATGCGTGGGGGCAGGCCGGCGGGACGCAGACCATCATCGCCCTCCAGGTCGGCAAGCCGTCGATGACGGTGAACGGGGTGAGCAAGCCCATCGACGTGCAGGGGACAGTCCCGGTCATCGTCGAGGGCAGGACATTTCTGCCCATCCGGGCCGTCGTCGAGGCCCTCGGTGGTAGCATCGCCTGGACCGCGGCTGAGCAGAAGGTCACCATCATCATGGGATCGGATGTCCTCGAACTGTTTATCGGCAAGAGCACAGCCCGTGTCAACGGCACGCCGATGAGTGTCGACCCCGCGAATCCGAAAGTTGTTCCCTTCATCATCGGGGGGCGGACGATGCTCCCCGTACGGTTTGTCGCTGAACGGCTCGGCGGGACAGTCGCCTGGAACGACGCCACGAAGACGGCCACCCTGACGTTCGGGTCGGGGGCGACACAGACGTTGCTCTCGGTGACGGAGATCGCCAAGAAGGTGGAGTCGGTCGTCTACATCGAGGTCGCGTTCGCCGACGGAAAGGGGGCCTCCGGTTCTGGGTTCATTATCTCCCCGGACGGGCGCATCGTCACCAACTATCACGTCATCGACGGTGCCGCGTCGGGGAAGGTTGTCCTCAACGACGGCACGACGTTCATCGACATCAAAGTCCTCGGGTGGAACAAGGAGGGCGATCTGGCCATCATCAAGATATCTGGGAGCGGCCTGCCGGCTGTGACGATGGGGAACTCCGACGCCGCCCAGATTGGTGAGGCGGTCGTGGCCATTGGCAGTCCGCTGGGCCTTCAGAACACGGTCAGTACAGGCATCATCAGCGCCCGGCGCGAGGGCTTCCTGCAGACGACCGCCCCGATCAGCCATGGCAGCTCCGGAGGAGCGCTTTTCAACATGACGGGTGAAGTCATCGGTATCACGTCCGCTGGCATGGAAGAAGGGCCAAACCTGGGATTCGCCATCCCCATCAACGAGGTGAAGTCGCTGGCGACAGACCGCACGCTGACGCTCGCCCAGTTCACCGCACAGATGTCTGGCAGTGTGACGTCGTCCGTGAGTGTCCCCAGCCTGATCCAGCCTGCCGCAACCACCGAGGTCGACAACCTGACGCCGACGTTCCAGTGGACAAAGGTGGCGACCGCAACACGCTACACCTTCTGGTTGGGCAAGGGTACGACCGGCACAGAGGACACCAAGATCTATAGCGAGGTCGTGACGACCGACACCCTGACTCTGCCTGCAGGCATCCTGACCGATGGTGGCACGTATACGTGGGCGGTCGCAGCCGGCAACGAGACGGGGTGGGGCGACTGGTCGCAGGACAGCGTGTTCTCCGTGAGGGCGGTTGGAACCTTAGGTGTTCCTGAGACACTGGAGCCTGACCAGGAGGTCACAGTTCCGATGCTGACGCCGACGTTCTTCTGGCGTGCTGTGACCGGAGCGACCCGCTACACGTTCTGGCTGGGCAAGAGCTGGTCGGGTTTGCAGGACACGGAGGTGCTCTCCAGAGTGGTTACGGGGATGTCATTTACGCTGCCCGCACAAGTACTGTTGGACGGTGAGAAGTACACGTGGAACGTCTCTGCTGGAGACGCGTCGGACTGGGGAGACTGGGGTGAAGACCAGCACTTCACGGTGGAGGTGCCGTCCGGCCTGCGGGTACCAGCACTGTTGACGCCACTGCCCTACGCGACGGGCCTGTCGCGGACTGCGACGTTTACCTGGACACAGGTATCCGGAGCAATGCGCTACACGTTCTGGCTCGGCAAGGGAACCAGCGGCTCACAGGACTCGGAGATCCTGAACGTCGTGGTCGCAGGCACGTCCTACACGATCCTGGCGGGAACGCTCGATGCAGGCGCAGTGTACACGTGGAACGTATCAGCCGGCACCGCCACAGTGTGGGGTGGCTGGACCATGGATCGGTACTTCAAGACGGCGCCCTAAGGTTGCGACAAGGAGAAACCATGATACTCGAAGCCATAGAGAAGCGCTACAGCGTTCGTCACTACAAGGGCCGGCCTGTGGGACAACGCAAGCTGGCCGAAGTCCTGGAAGCGGCGAGGCTGGCTCCCTCGGGCTGCAACCTGCAGCCGTGGAAGCTGGTCGTCATCCGTGACCGCGCGATGATACGGTCGATGGTGCACGCCATCGGCGGACAGCAGTTTGTAGAGCAAGCGCCGGTCCTCATCGTTGCCTGTATCAACGGTGAGGGATACAACATCGGTGACCGGTTCGACGGTGCCGTCATCGACATCGCCATCGCCCTGGACCACATGACCCTGCAGGCCGCTTCGATGGGCCTGGGGACCTGCTGGCTGGGCAACTACGATGGCAACGAGATCCGTGCTCTGCTTGGCATACCGTCGGAGAACCCCGTCGTGGCCATCCTCGCCCTGGGGTACCCCGACGAGAGTCATCCACACCAGCCACGTCCCCGCAAGGCGCTGGACGAACTCGTGTGCTGGGAGAAATTCACAGGCTGACG
>JAPLGK010000120.1 GCA_026390195.1 Caldisericota bacterium | reverse complement strand
CGACGCGGCCCCTCAACGTCACCTGTAGTGACGGCCAGATTCTGCGACTGGTCCTGCTGGTTCCCAGTACGGGCACGAAGGCACCGGGTCATCTCAAGGTCATAGTAGGCGTCGCGTAGCCGCGCGCCAGAACTGCAACTTTCACTGGCCCCGGCGTAAGCCGGGGCCTATTCACACCATAGACCAGATGTGCGTAGCATGTCAGATTCGTCTGCACTACGTGGCAAACGTCGTCCTCTCCCGCCATACCCACCACCGTCTCATCGAGCGGCAGGATGGCATCCTCCTCGTCAATCCAGGCAGCATCGCGTCCGCTGCAAGGCTGACAAGCGTGCTCATCTCCACCCGCGCGGGGATGACGGACCAGCGGCTGTCTCTCTGTTGTCGTTCCCGCAAAGGTGGGAACCACTACCGCTGTGGAATAGATTGGGTTCCCGCATGCGCTGGAATGACAAATCAAGGGCAGGGAAGAAGAAACACCCCCTCAAGCGAGGGGGTGTCTGCATCTAGTTGAGAGGGGGTGTGCTGCCCATGAGGACGGCTCGGCGTTGCGTCTTCAGGACGCCGAGGCTGTCGTCCAGCACCGTGAAATGAATATAGAAGCCACTGGGCTTGAGGTCCCGCGGGATGACCCAGGAGCTTTCGAAGGCATCGCTGGTCCCAACGGGGATCGTGAACTGGGTGACGACCTGGGCGAATCGCTTGTTGGCCATCCACTGGTAGACGAGGTTGCCCCCGGCGTCGATGATGGTCCAGTCATACTGCTGCGTGGTGGGGAAGGTCAGGACGAGTGGTTTGTCGGTCAGGTTTGTGAACGTGTACTTGACGGTGATGGTCGTTCCCACACGGTAGATGAGCTTGTCCGTCGTGAAGTTGACACCCATGCCTGTGGTGCCTGCCTTCCCGACCGCGAACTGCGTCTTCGCTCCGGTCGGTTCGGTGGTCGTGCTGGTCAGCACAAACTCCAGGTCATACGTGCCAAGGCCGAGCTCGTTGGGCAGCTGCCACGAGCCCTTGAGCTCCATGGTCTCGCCCATCATGACGGTGCGGGTGCTCATGACGTCTGCAAACATCTTGCCGGTCGACCACCGGGCAATCACCCTGCCGCCCTGCCGCAGAATGAGGTCGTAGACCTGGGATGACGTGAAGGTCAGGACGAGAGGCTGGTCGTTGCCGTTGTACAGGGTGCAGCGCCAGTCGATGGCCTCGCCCGGCACGTACGACAGCTTGCCGGTCGTCAGCGTCACCGTTGGCGGCGCGTAGCGGATGCTGGCGGGCGGGTCGGCAGCGTTCGACGTACGCACGCTCACCGCGACTGCCAGCGCAGCTATCATGAGTACGATCAATAGTCTCTTCATCGGTTTCACCTCCATCTGACGGCTCTTGGGGGCCACCATCCTTCTTCCAGTTGGACGACAGCCGGTGAGTCCTGGTTCCCGCACATCGTCAGAGACCAGCGCATACCCGTCGCATGTCCAGTGATGTCTCGTCTGCCCAGGCGTCACGGAGAGATTCCTCGTGGTGTCTGAGCACCATCGCCGTGTCACTGCCTTGTCTATTGTAGCAGGAATATCCTGAATGCCCTTGAATGGTGTGGGGCATTGAGTATGGTTGGGGTAGAGGCCCAAGAAGCCTGACAACTACAGGAGGCGTGATATGCTGCGACCGATGCACTTTGACCTGATGGCGAGAGACCCGGGGCGTGCGATCGCATTCTACAAGGCGGCGTTCGGCTGGACCGTGGAGAAGTGGGATGGACCGTGGGACTACTATGTGATTACGACGGGTGTGCCCGGTGAACCAGGCATCGACGGAGGTCTCTCGCCGTCCACCGGCGCGACTCTCGAAACGAACCTGACCCTGGGGGTGGTGTCCCTGGAAGAGGTCACGGCGACTGTCACTGCTGCCGGAGGGACGATCGTAGGGGACATCCGAACGATCCCCGGGGTAGGACGCATGGTGACCTGCAAGGACACGGAAGGCAACAGCTTCTGCCTGATGGAGGAACACCAGCCCGACAAGCACGTCGAGGTTGGCGAGCTGTCAGGCGTCTAGAAAGCTGGGGTCGGGCGGTCGCCACCTCTCCTACAGCATCGCCCATGGCTCGGCGGAGATACAGTCTGTGCATAAGCGTCACCTCGTGACGCCATGGGCACCAGCGCGTGACGGCATTGGACAATGCAACTGCAACGACGCACAGCAAGCGGTGTCCGGCGCATACGCCAGGGCGCTCCCGAGGAAAACGCAGCCGGTCGGCAGTCCACGGCATGGGTGGACCTGACCAGGACAGGCAAAAACCCCTGAGCCGGTTCGCGGCACAGGGGCGTGTATTTCTTAGGGACGGCTACTTGTCGCCGTTCAGGACCTTCAGCCGCTCTTCGTACTCTTCCTTGGTGATGTCGCCTCCGGCGAACCTGCGCCTGAGGATGTCCAAGGCTTCGTCTTGCTTGCCCTGCATCAAGTCGTTATCGTCATGCATGTCATGCATGTGACGCATATAGCCCATGCGGCAACCCATGCCGTGTCGTCTCCACGTCACCATCCGGATAATCCAGACAATGAGCGCGACGAAAAACAGCAGGCACAGCAGGCCCATGAACAGCATCCCGCCGCCCCACATGCCGCGTCCAACACCACCATATCTTGCGAATCCCATCATATGTATCGCTTCTCCTTTCTGCGGGGCGCCTTTGCGTCCCCATGCCTAACATACGCAGAATGCAGTACTTTCGTACACTCAATTGTGAAGGCGAGACGGCTGACAACCACGCGATAGGCCACGGGGCTGCTGCGGCGTCTATTGCCCGTTCTGGCGAGCTAGGTCAAGGTTCTGCAAGCAAGAGCGATCTCCTGGACTGATATCAGCTGCGGACCGTACTGGACGTATGCGAGCAGGCGTGCAGTGGGCATGACGGCGACATGCGCTCCGCCGGACCGGGTGGGCGGGGCACCCTCACAGGCGACGAGAGAGCGGACGATCTGGTCGCAGCCCGCTTCCTTCAGGATGTGCGAGCAGAGGAAGGACGCCCGCGTCACCTGCAGCACGGGGTCCGCTTCGTCACCGTCTGCGACGACGGTGCGGCTCCAGTTCCTGGTCTCGATGGCGTAGATACCCGTGGGGCCGATGAGAAGGTGGTCCAGCTGTGCCGTCTTCAGGTAGCTGTCTCCGAACGGGATGTCCCGGTCGTAGTGAAGGTGGAGGTCGTTGATGAGGACGAAGTCGTCCGGAAGGATGCTGAGCGTCCTGATGACCGCACGTTCTGCGACGGCATTGGCCAGGACAGCGGAGTGGGCGATGGCTTCGACGCTCTTCACGATGTGGCGGGCGCCTTCGACACGCCTCGCCACCTCGGTTTCGCGGCCGGCGATGAAGTCCTGGAGGGCGCGTTCAGCGGGGAGAACGGCACGTGACCGCACACGTACCTGCACGCGTTCCTGGGCCTGCCGACCGAGACGCAGAAACCCAACCCACAGGTGAGTCGCCGCATGCGGGGGCTGCGAGGGTGAGCCGCTGAGACGGGCAGACAGACGTGCCATATCCTGTCCGGAGCTGGCGCGGATGCGCGCGATGTCCGCGGCGCAGGCGGAGCGCTGTTTTTCCAGCTCGTGTTCCAGTGCGGCTTCTTGGACTGCCAGGTCGTTGCGCGCCAGCGTGTCCTGCTGATACAAGACCTTCTGGGCGCGAGCCAGCTGGATACCCACGTCGGACGGCTCGTTCGCGACGATACCCGCCGTTCGTGCCATGGCCAGCACGTCCTTCCATGCGCCGCTTGCGCCGATGACTATTGCCATGTGTCTGCCTCCCTGTCCTGCCTTGAGAGCAGCGCTTTGTGAAGAAACCACATGAGGTCAAAGACATCACGCCCCTCGAATTGCTGCGTCTGGGAGGACCCTCCTGTGTCGTCGCGTCCAACGAACGCAGCCAGCTTGCTGGCGAACAGCGTGGGGAGGTCGTATGCCCGGACGAAGAACATCGTCTGGGCTGTGCTGAGAGGGCTCACCTGCGCGCCGTAGATACCGATTGGCTCGGCTGCGACGGCACAGCGAAGTAACAGGTCAGGGGCGTCGGAAGACGAGTGGACCAGTCCCAGCTGCCGCAGGATAGGGAAGACCAGAGTGACCGACATGCCGTTTCGACCGACTCTTGTGGTCATGTGACGATACTGGAGCGCTTTGCTGACGTATACTCGGAGATCTGCCGCGAACGACGCGGAGTCTGGTTGACCAGTGACATCGAAGTCCAAGTCTTCGGACAGCCGGGGAAGTCCGTACAGCTTGCGCAGACATGTGCCACCGGTGAACAGGCAGCTTCGATACTGCGGATGGTTGTACACGAAGGCCAGAACCTCGTCCTGCAGGGTATCTTTCAGTCTGGTGCGCAGGAAGAGAGGGTTGAGACTCCTGCCTGACTGAGCCATGATGGACGCAAGTCGTTCCTCGATCACACGATTCCCTCTGCGGTCAGAATCGACAGGATGCGCTTCATCTTTGGGACGCCGCTAGCATAGATGGTCACGACGAGCTTCTTCTTCTCGAACGGGCGCAGCGCATCCCAGTTGAGTCGCCCGGTCTCGAGCAGGTAGGCACGCATCGCGCTCGGCGTGGTGAACGGCCGTAGATAGAGCATGTCGAACAGCGCCTTGGCGGGAGAAGCGATGCGGACTTCGAGGCCACGATACGCGCCAAGACCATATCCTGTGAACAGATCGCTCCGGATACTCCGGTAGACGAACCTCCCGAGGAGCGTCGCGTAAGTGCGAGGAGTCTTGGTCGTGATGCAGGTCAGGGCAAATGGTGATTCGGGGATCATGCCTGCCTTCTCCAGGACATACTCGAGCGACAAGTAGGAGGGAGAGCGCATGATGCCCGACAGGTACTCAAGATACCGTCTCGTCTGCTCCGGACTGGACTGCGCGCGCTGCCAGGCCGCCGTCGGCGCGTAGAGGCCGCTGCGTAGCCTAAGGAGGTCCCCGGTGGCCTGCAGACGTTGGACGCGATAGTCGAGTGTGGCGGGGGAGACACCCAGGACGACGCCAAGGTTCTTCTTGGTGACGGCGGGCATTGCTGCAATTGCTTCAAGCGTGCAAGTACCAAGCATGTTCTGCTCCAGTATTGCTAGACTTCTTTCATAGTAATGGAGCAGAACCATACTCCTGTCAAGGAGGCTGCAGCGCACGCGAAAGCAGCACGCTCCGGCAAGGGTTTGCCTGGGCTCAGGGGTTGCCGCTCATCCTGATCGACAGGATCCAGGGAGTGTGAGGTCCGGAGCGAGTTGGCGTCAGCCGGCAGTCGAGGGTCGGGCGGGACGGCTCCTGAGCAGCAGGATGCAGTCGCGGATCAGCAGGGCCGCACCGACGCTCATCGCGGCTCCGATCAGCAACGACGCGGCAGGGTCAGCCCAAGTGTGACCCGCAGCCGCGAGGGCGATGCCCACGATACCGGCGGCGTAGCAGACCTCGTCCTTGATGAGAGACAGGAGGCGCAGGCGTATCGACGAGCCTTCTTTGGCACTTTGGACGATGTCGAACACAGGGAAGTTCACGACCAGCATGCCTACCGCCAGCACCGCGATGGCGAGGGCAGGGTTGACCGTCCTGAACGCTCCGCCGCGGATCAGGGTCGCCAAAGCCTTCCAGAGGGTGCCCACGCTCAGGAACAAGATGATGAATGTCGCAGCAATGAGCGCGACAGCGTTGCGCCTGCGGCCTCGTCTCCATTTCAGGTACATGTCGACCGGCTTCTGCGACCAGGCCAGTGCCAGGAGGACGACGACGGCGACCACGGCATTGGCGAGCGTCGCAAATGCCTGTGCGAGGACGGCCAGCATGTGGGTGATGAAGTAGCTGGTCAGCTGGACGATGAAGATGGCAATATAGCCTGCAAGCGCAAATGCAAGTCCGCGGCTTGCGCGTCGAATCTCCTGCATCATGTCGAGTCCGAGTGTCGAGCTGTTCACGGTGGTTACATCTGGTCTACGTCTGGCACTGCCACGTCGCACGATGGTCTTCTCCTTGGCAAAGCGTCTTCTCTTTTCCTGATGACATGGTGTCACAGTGAAGCAGAATTGCAAGAGCGAAAGCGGCACGTCCAGTGTGAATGCGCGCGTGGCCCTCCTATCATCCCATCGCCGTGCGCCAATCCGTCATTCCCGCGCATGCGGGAATCCAGTCCTCTTGTTGAAGGGTGCAGCGAAGGCTTAACAGTCTCAGAGAAAACGGAACCGTCCCGAGAGTGTTACCCCCCCCGCGTATGCGGGAGTTCACGATGAATTGAGATGATGCAACTCAAGCTATGACACGGGTCACATACTGCGCTATACTAAAAATCGCGCCGGTTGGCGCTGAGGAGGTAGCACATGGACCCATTGTGGGTACTCGTCATGTTGATCGGCGGCTCGTCGTTGTGTGTTGCGGTAGCGTTCATCTTCATAGCTGTCAAGGTAGCGAGCGTGGCGCGTCAGGTTGCTCCCAAGCTTGCTGAGATGCAGCAACAACTGACTGCCGCCAGCGTCGAGATTGCCAAGGTCTCCGAGGCTGTCCGGTTCGCTGAAGCGCAGTTCAACCATCTTGCGGACAAGGCTTCCACAACCTCCCGTCGAGTAGCGAAGGTCGTGGACGTGGTGCCGCGCGTCATTCACAAGGTCCGCGACGCCGATATCAGGGCGGAGGCAACCGTGCGTGCCGTCAAGGTCGTGGCTGCCAGAACGATCAAGGCTGCCCGCGAGCGATCCTCGTCTTCCCATGAGGTCACGCTGAAATAGGGTTCCTGTCCTGTAACATAGCTGGGTGGTTCCTCTGGTACAGCATGTTCCAGAGCGCCCCCGGGCATCTCACAATGCCTGTGAAGACTCAGGAGCAGTGGGCATAAGCTGTGGTGCCGCTTTGGAGCAATACCTCGGATTCCCGGAGCTCGTGTGGGGGCAGGAGGGGTTGTTGCAGTCGGACCGGGAGCAACTACAATAGGTTCACGCATGAACAAAACCGCGCTGATCCGGACCGATGAACTGGAGCGGATACTGCTGGAAACGACGCCGCGAAAAGCCATCCAGCGGGCTGTGGATCTTATTGCCCAGTCGATACCTTCCTGCTCGGTGACGGTCATGGGCGTGGACATCGATTCTCGGGTGCACTTCGACGCTGCGAATGGCATTCCGTGGAGCGTGCTTCGAACAGTCGAGGTCAGCTTCAACAGGGAACTGCCGCAAAACATCATGGGCATCATCCGTGGGCGTGAGACGTGCTTCATCGAGGATGTCGGGTTGTACCCCGACTGGAGGAGGCCGGCCAGCGACTCTGTCAGCTACGTTGGCTTTCCTATCGTCATCGATCGGCGCGTGGTCAGCATCATCAACGTCCAGACGTCACGCCGAAAACTGAAGCCCAAGGATATCGACGCCCTGCAGCCCCTGATCCACCTCATCAGTCTGATTATCGCCCGGTATCTGAAGGAACAGCAGTCTGCAAACCGCGAGAACTTCCTGGCATTGCTGCACGAGACGACGCTTGACGGCGTTCGCGCGGCGAGCGCGGTGGAATTCATGAACACAGTCGTCAAGCGGATCGCGCGGCGCCTTGGCTACCAGTACATTGCGCTCTTCCTGTACGACGACGAGAAAGAGTCCCTCATCCTGCGGGCGCAGAAGGGGTACGCGAGCGAGTACGACGGGATTGCACTGTCTGTCCACCATCGTGTGGGCGTGGTCGTACGAGCGTTCCGTCTACGGCATACAGTGAACGTTGCCGATGTGGGTGCCTGTCCGTTCTATCTGCGCGGCATACCGGGTGGGTGCTCTGATCTGGCTCTCCCGTTGATGGCGGCAGGCAAGGTTATCGGTGTCCTGAACCTCGAAAGCAAGAAGGCTGGCGCGTTCTCCCGCGAGGACGTCCGCAACCTGACGCCGCTGGCGGCTGGTGTCGGCCTGATGCTTGCAAGCATGCAGATCAAGCAGCTACTGCGCGAACAAGCCCTTCTGGACGGTCTTACGGGAGCACACAACCGTCATGCCATGGACGACATCGTTGCGGAGGAGATGGAACGGGCCCGGCGGCACGGTCATGACTTGTCGTTTGTCATGCTGGACATCGACGAGTTCAAGCCCATCAACGACCGGTTGGGTCACGCCGAAGGCGACAGGGTCCTTGAATCGCTGGTTACGGTGCTGCGAACATCTCTGCGCGCCATCGACAAGGTCATCCGCTACGGCGGGGACGAGTTCCTTCTCGTCCTGCCCGAGACCT
>JAPLGK010000237.1 GCA_026390195.1 Caldisericota bacterium | reverse complement strand
GCACCTTGTAGGCGCCATCGCGAAAACCACCCAGTGCTGCCTGGCGTGCGCGCTGTGACAGATTGCCCTGCAGCGACGTCGCACGGTAGCCTTCCTTGGCCAGCTTCTCGCCAAGCTTCTTGGCTCGGTGCTTGGTACGTGTGAAGATCAGGACTGACTCGGTATCGGTGTGCTTCAGCAGGTCTATGAGCAATGGTGTCTTGAGGTGCTGCGGTACCGGGTAGAGAGCATGTGAGACCGTTTCTACCGGAGCGGAGTGGCCGATCTGGATCGTCAAGGGGTCATGCAGGATAGCATCGGCGAGATGACGGATGTCGTCTGGCATGGTGGCGCTGAACAACAGGTTCTGGCGCTGAGCAGGGAGGTTCTTGATGATGCGGCGAACATCGGGCAGGAAGCCCATGTCGAGCATCATGTCCGCTTCGTCGAGGACGAGGATCTGTATCTTGGTGAGGTCGACCGTACCTTGAGTGATATGGTCCAGCAAACGGCCAGGGCAGGCGACGACAATGTCGACGCCGCGCCGGAGCGCGTCGATCTGGGGATTGATGCCGACGCCGCCATAGATAGTGAGAACGGTGAGGCGAGCCTTGCGGCCAAGGTCGCGGAAGTCCTCGGCGATCTGCTCTGCCAGTTCCCTGGTTGGGGCGACGATGAGGGCGCGCAGCGAACCGCGAGGCCCGGTCAGCAGGCGCTCCATGATCGGAAGTGCGTACGCGGCTGTCTTGCCCGTGCCGGTCTGGGCAAGGCCCATGACGTCACGTCCTTCCATGACAGGGGGAATACCCTTCTCCTGGATGGGTGTGGGTGTGGTATAGCCGCATGAAACAATACCCGCGGTAAGGCGGGGGTCGAGATGAAATGAATCAAATGTCACGTGAGCTCCTTGTGCCGGCGCTCGACGGGATGACGCTCTCAGACAGTCAGCAGGCGGCTCTTTCATATGTCGGATGTCGCCACATGGGTGTAGCGAGTGCTATTGGACCCATGCTATGAGACATCGACAGTGAGCGTTCGATCGGGTTTCCCCGGCCGTCTGTTTCCCTGTGCATAGACCTGCAAGACAACATAGTATGGGGTCGAACAGGACACTGTCAACGAAGGTTGTGTGGTGATCCTGATTGCGCGCATTCCAGCGCTTCATCGAAAGCCGCTACCCGGTCGGCGACTCACTCGGCAAGGGCGTCACCATCAAGCCATCCACGATCGTCGTCGCTGGCGGTTCATGGCTCCACTTCTACCGGGGCTTGTCCTCGTGCCTGCGGAAGGGGTTCCAGGACCTTCTGTTTGCAGCCGCCGGTTCCGGCTCAGCGGGCTTGGGCGTGAGAGCCTCCGGTGTCGAGCGGAGCGGTGTTGCATGGGCAGGTGGCGTGACCGCCGGCTCGACCGGCGCCACGACGGCAGGCATCTCCACTGCAGGTTCCACAGTCTCTTCGGGCATCACTGATTCGACAGGCTGTGCGATTGCAGGGGTCTCCACCGTGGGTTCGGGGGATTTCTCAGAGGGCGTTTCGATGGTCTTGGATGGAGCCTCTTCAGGCAGGAGAACGGATACCATCGGCTCGGCAGGCAGGGGCTCCTGAACCTTGGGTGCAGTGGCTGGGGCCTGGGCGACGGATGGCTGTGGAGCGTGGGCTTCAGAAACAACCGGAGCCGGCGCTTCGGAGACGACTGGAGCAGATGCCACGGTCACGGGAGTGCTCGTGCTCTCGGTCTCACTGTCTTGAGACCAGTGGCGGGCCAGTGCCGTCGGTATCTCGGCAATGTCGTGGATGCGGACGTCTGCGAGCTCCAGCTCCTCCGGAGCCCAACCGTAGACGGCGCCTATCGCAAAGTAGCCTCCCGCATAGGCGGCCTGCATGTCGTCGGCTCGGTCCCCCACCATCACACACCGCTCCGGACGAAGCTCATTCCACACCTCGCAGAGCATCATTGCCTTCGTCTGGTCGGGGCGACTGGGCACGCGGACCAACGTGAACAGGTCGCGGACGCCTGCCCGGGTCAGGATCATCTCGGGATACCACCCGGAGGCGTTGCTGCACACACCGAGCTTCCATCCGTCCAGTGCCAGTGCCCTGAGGACGTCTGTGGCACCAGGGTACAACTCACCCTGTGTCTTCACGTATTCCTGTTCCAGGAGGTCGAACTCAGAGGCCAGCTCCTGGATTGATTGGCCGAGTTGCAGCTGTTCCAGCCAGGCTCGCCATTCGCTGCCGCTCTTGCCGATAAAACTTCGAAGGAACTCGTCATCAGGCGCCGGAAAGGCATGCCGGCTAGCAAACTCCCGTACAGAAGGAAAGAAGGACGTCTCTGTCCGAAAGAGCGTCCCATCCATGTCGAACATGATCAGGTTCATTGCTGGCCTCCTGTCCTGCGTTGCGCGCCTGCTCCTGCAGAAACTGCAACACATGCATTGTAAGGCCGCGGCCGCGTGGTGCAAGATGGTGGCAACGGGTTGCAGTGCGACGGTGACCGCATAGGATAGTTGGAGTGGGCGCCGGAGCGCAGCTTGGCAAAGCGAGAGGAGTCACATGAAGAACCTTGTCGTTATTGGTGGGCCGATGGGAGTTGGCAAGAGCGCAGTGTGCAGGGAATTGCTGAGCCGTATCGACAAAGCGGTGTGGCTCGACGGCGACTGGTGCTGGATGATGCATCCGTGGCAGGTGACGAACGAGACCCAGGCGATGGTGGAGCGCAACATCATCGTCTTGCTGCGCAACTATCTGGCCTGTTCCGCGTACGAGACCGTGATCTTCGACTGGGTATTGCACAACGAACTCATCGTCTGCACGATCCTCTCGGGGCTGCGGGACCTGGAATGCAGGTTGACACGCGTCTCGCTGGTCTGCACCTCCGAAGAGCTGCGCGCACGTCTCATCGCTGATGCACACCCCCCGTCCGCCCTTGACGAAGCCGTGTTGTGCCTCCCTCTGTACCAGGCACTTGACGCCCCATGCCTGGATACGACCGGTCTGACGGTGTCGCAGGTTGCGGACCGGGTGCAGGAGATGATTCGCGCGGGAAGCAAGCGCTCCTGAGCGTCGTTTTCGGCCAAGACAGGTGTTCGCAGGTTCTGTGAAGACCTGCCCGGAACAGATGCCTGAAGACTGCTACAATATGGATACAGGTGGCGAAGACAGGCCGGCAGATTGTATCCGGGGACTCCACCGTACGGGAGGCACGACCGTCGACATGAGGCATCCAGAAGGCAGGCACGGTTGTGAGAAGCGGGTGGCGCTCAGGGGGGCTGTTGCCACCATGTTGTGTCTGGTCCTGCTGACCTCTCTCGCGTCCATGCCGTTTTCAGTTCTTGCCGAGGCACTGACGGGCGGGTCTGTTGTCGAAGTCACCGGTACAGGGGGAGACGGCCTCAACGTGCGATCATCGGCGACCAGCTCCGGGACCGTGCTCGGCGTCGAGAAGGACGGGGCTCGCGGGGTCGTGCAGGAGGGTCCTGTTGCGAGTGACAGTTTCACGTGGTGGCGCGTCCAGTGGGAAAGTGGCCTGATGGGCTGGTCTGTCGACCAGTATCTCAAGGTGGTTGTTCCCAATCCGATTCCCGGAGCGCCGACGGCCCTGGTGGCTGCAGCCGGGGTCGAGTCCGCTGCGCTTTCATGGAGTCTTCCTGAGGAACTCGGAGCCACCCCGATTACTGCCTGGCTCATCTACCGTGATCGTCACGCGGATCCGAGGGCGCTCGTCGCCATACTAAATGTTGGTGATCAGGGCTTTGACACGCGGACTTGGGTGGACGGCCCCATGCTTATCGGCGGCAGGCCCTACTGGTACGCCGTCAGCGCTGTCAATGCGAACGGTGCGAGCGACCTCTGCGAGGATGTCCAGGTGATTCCACTCGTGGCACCGATGCCGGCTGGCGTCTTCTTTCTTCCTCCGGAGCTCGATTTCGGCGGCGAGCAGACGTCGCTCGTTCTGACTCTCCGGAACACGGGGAGCACACCGGTGACGTTTGACATCATCCCTGGTGGTTCATGGCTGGTCGGTGTTGCGCCCACGTCAGGGAGCGTGCCTGTCAGCGGGAGCCAGCGCATCACCGTCGGGGTGCAGCGGACCGGCATGCCGGCGGGGACCTATGAAAGCCTCGTCCGCCTCGCCTGTTCCACGGGCGGTGTCAATATCCCTGCGCAGATGCGCGTGGGCATGATTCAGGGCATCGACGTCTCACGGTGGCAGTGCGGGAGCGACCACGCTGGTGACCCGATCGACTGGGCCGCGGTACGTTCCGCGGGCTACCAGTTTGCCTACGTCAAGGCGACCGAAGGATTGAACATCACGGACCCCTTCATGGGTGTGCTGGTACCTGGTGCGCGCTCCGCGGGGCTACTGACGGGAGTCTACCACATCTGCTGGCCTGCTGAGAACACAGCTGCCGCAGAGGCATCCTGCTTCCTGAAGGTGGCTGGGCAGTTCATCGCCCGGGGGTTCCTGGTGCCTGTTCTGGACATCGAGCCTCGATACAATATTCATGGAGCGGCGATGGTGCGATGGATCGACCAATGGGCGGATGCCGTGCGAGCGGCCAAAGGGGCCAACCCTCTGATCTACTGCAGCGCGTCGGTCGCCGCGGACCTCCACAAAGCCGACCCGACTATCGACGGGCGCTATCGTCTCTGGATAGCGGGCTATGCTCCTGCAGCCCAGCCAAACACTGGTGGATGGGACTCGTGGGCATTCTGGCAGTACGCTGACAACGGGACCGTTGTGGGCGTCGAAGGGCACAGCGTCGATCTGAACTGGTTCAACGGCAACGAGCAGAGTCTGGCACAGTACGTCATCGGTGGGCTTGCCCCCTCATCATACACGCTGCTCTCCGCGGTCATGGGCAACGGCTTGCTGAGCATAGAGCCACAGAAAGAGTCGTATGCGGCAGGGAGTACGGTGACCTTCACCGCAAGGCCGATTCCCGGATGGGAGTTCGCGGGGTGGAGCGGCAGTGTCACTGGCAAGGCCAATCCGCTCGCGCTCACAATGGATGAAAACAAGTCTGTCCTGGCGACGTTTGAGAAGTCTGTCGACCCGAACCAGCATATCATCACGCTTTCCGTGGGCAGCATGGTCGCCCATCTGGACGGCCAGCTCGTGACCCTTGATACTCCTCCGGTCATCGTGGGCGGTCGAACGCTGGTCCCGTTGCGGCCAATCATTGAGGGTCTGGGCGGCGCAATCACATGGGTCCCCGAAACGCGCAGCGTAGAAGTGGGGTTCAACGGCACGACCCTGCTGCTTCAGATCGGCAATCGGACTGCCGTCGTGAACGGCGAGGTGGTTATCCTGGACGTTCCGGCGGCCATCATGAACGGTAGGACCATGCTGCCGGTGCGCTTCGTCAGCGAGCACCTTGGCGCAGACGTCCAGTGGGAGGAGCTCACGAAGACCGTCACCATCACCGTCAGTAGCGCGACCATTTCCAGGAAGACGTCAACCCCGCAGTAGGTGCCTGCTTGGGGCGACCACACCCCGGGATTCCGCTGTGAGTCTGTGGGATGCCTGTCAGCTTCGAGAACCTCTGCTACTGCCGCTGATACGTTCCCATCAGCTGCCCCTGGGAGAGGACGTGCCCCCGCATCGCTCCATCCAGCTGTGCTCGCGAGGCGGACGCGTCGAGGGTCAGCAACGTATCGAGGGCATACATCCGGAAGTAGTAGTGATGGGCGTTTCCCTTCGGGGGCATCGGGCCGCCGTAGCCACGGCGCCCAAAGCTGGTGACCCCCTGACTGGATCCGTCCAGCAGTGTTGCGTCTGAAGTTACGCCTGCTAGCAGATTCGTCGCCGACGGGCGGATATTCCACATGGTCCAGTGGACCCACGTTCCACCGGGAGCGTCCGGGTCGTCGCAGACCAGGACATAGCTCTTGACGCTTGCCGGGGCTCCGCTCCACGCAAGATCGGGCGAAACGTCCTCGCCCTGCCCCGTGTACCTGACTGGAATGGGCTTGCCCGCTGTGAATGCCGTACTGGTGACTGTGATTCCCATAGGTGCCTCCTGCGTGACCACTGTCGGCGCACCGCATCCCGTACACCATGCAGACAGAATGACAAGTGCGCATATCAAGAACGACCGGAACTTCCGTTGTCTCAACTACCCGCCCCACAACAATAATCCAAGTCTCCGCTTGCAGTATATCTCAGGCGATGTTGAGGGCAACGGGCAATCACGCGTCATGGAAGTGTAACACTCTCGGGACGGTTCCATTTCCTTCGAGACTGTTACACCTTTGCTGCGCCTTCGACAAGGCATCTGGATTCCCGCCTACGCGGGAATGACAGACCAGGAAGTTTGTACGTCCCCCCCCGAAAACGGGGATGAAACCCGGAGGAGAGCCTCCAGTGCGTGTCCTCAGGAAGCAGTGTCTGGTTGTGAATACCGGCTTCCCGCTTCGGTCTGGCGTTCGTGTATGATGTGAGCGTGGATAACTTGACCGGTCTCGACATACGGATCGTGCGGGCGACACCAGATATGGCCGGCTACGTAGACGGGCTCCGCAGCAGCTTCGTCGTGAAGGCGCGTGTCAAGGTGTCCATGTGTGGTGACAGCTATGACTTCGACGTCGATTCCGTCCAGCATCCCTATGAGAAGACAGAGGCCAGCTGTCCTGACTGTGCGTATCTCGGCAGAGATGACGCGGCCATCTATCTGGCATTTGTCGGAGAGAAACTGGTAGGACAGGTGTGTGTCCAGGAAGACCACAACAACATGGCGCGTGTCTGGGGGCTGCGCGTTGAGCATGGCCACCGCCATCACGGCATCGCGACGTCGCTCATGAAGACCGTCAAGGCATGGGCTCTTGCCCGTGGACTGCACTGGCTGCGCGCAGAAACGCAGGACGTCCACGTGACAGCATGCATGTTCTACCGTGACTATGGGTTCGTCATCGGCGGGTTCGACCGTCTCTACCTGCAAGCCACGCCGGGCAGCGGGGACGAGACCGCCATCGTCTGGTATCTCGAGGTCTGAAGCCCTCCAACACGGTTCCTGAGGGTCCGGTTGTCGCCGGGTCAAGGGTGTTGACCAAATTGCCCGTTCTGTCATGCTGGTGTCAACGGAGATTCCGATACCGTCGAGCATGACCCAGTGGGAGGAACACATGGTCTTCCTGTCGCGGGAAGAAGCGGGAGCGAAGCTGGCACGTGAGGTCCGTGACCAAGGGTTGACGTTCGACCTTTGCTGTGGGATTCCACGCGGCGGTGTCGTCGTCGGGTCTGTTGTCGCCCAGGAGCTCGGCCTGCCATTTGGCGTTCTGCTCATCCGCAAGATCCGTGCCGACGCGAACCGCGAACTTGCCGTGGGAGCACTCGGCTACGCCGGAAACGGCGAATTCGCTACAGTCCTCTCCCCGGAATCAGCTCACGAACGGCGCGATCACCTCGAGGCCGAGATCGGATTCGAGAAGGAGCGTCTCGTCCTCTACGCGGAGCTGTTCGAGCGCTACATCCCTCAGACATGGGAACGGGGGGCGCGTGTGCTGGTCGTGGACGACGGTATCGCTACCGGAGCGACCATGATCGCGGCCCTGGACGTGGTGACCGGCATGGGCGGCTTGCCTACGGTCGGCACACCCGTCGTCGACTGCGAAGTGATGCGCCAGCTCACCGAACGTGGGTACCATGTCGTGGCAGTCCACGCCGCCGAATGGCTCATGGCTGTGGGTCAGTTCTACCAGGACTTCCACGAGGTCAGCGACCGCGAAGCCCTGTCCTGGGCCAACCGAGCGTTCCGCCCACGGCGGATACGCTAGAGCAGGAGCGTCAGCCAGCGCTCCCGGTCGAGGCCCCTTGTCCGGTATGGTGTCTGAAGTTCAGGCGCGGGGTGCCAGGACGGACAGGAGCAAGATGAGAGTTGCCTCGATGAGGCCCGTCAGGGTGAGAGCGACGAGAGCCACGTTGAGGGAACGCCACCGATCGCGTCGGTAGGCGACGAGGATGAGGATGGCAAACAGCGCGGTCTGAGCGATGAGGAACATCTCGACGAGCCACAGCGGACCACGCCAGGGCAGTGCGCCCGTATCGCGCATCCATACGAACAGTGCATACAGCCCCATGCCCAGGGCTCCATTCAGGCTGGAGACAAGCAGAGCTTTGCCGAAGGACTGGTGTTTGCTGCGACACCACCGCGACGCCAGCCACAGCGTGACCGCCATCAGCAGGACATCCGCCACGCGCGCAGGCACGGACATCAGCCAGGTATCGGAGAGCAACCAGGAGAGTAGCACGGGGATGTTCCCGGGATTGCCTGCTATTTTCCCCTGAGGCTCAGCAGCATGGAGACGAGTATGAACAGGACCCAGACGATGATGCCGATCAGGGCTGCCTTGCTCTGCACCTGATTCTTGCGCGCATTCCGGTTCTGGAGACGCCCACCTTGTCCTTGAGTGCGCTGGCCCATGGAGTTCGACAGTAATTGCAGAAAGGCGGGAACCGGTGTTTCGGCTTGCTGATACCTGTTGGTGGCGCCGCTCCGCATATCTCCCGGGTCGGCCTCGGTCGGCGTAATCTTGTGCGCGAGGATGAACGCGATCTCTTCGCTGGTCCGTGGTGGCGCTGCAAAGTCGATGACCGCACTATAGTTGTCTGACCGGTCACGGTCATATCTCGAGTAGATCGGTCCTCGTTCCTTGTTGAGTTCCATAGGTATCATCCCCCTTGCCACATCGGTCCGTTGGCGCCGTAACAAATCTGCTTTCTTATTCTAGCACGTTGTGGATTCTTCGTCACGTGGTCCGCTGCCATTCCAATTCCGTCCGGTCAGGCCTGGTGGCGCTGCGCGAGGTATCGACCAAGTTCCACGGTGTCCTGGGAGACGAACGGGTCGACGTCTGGATTTGGGATACCATAGTAGGTGGTGAACACGGCTGCCGCCAGGTGGTCGAGCGGGGCGGGCCATGCTGCATACGCAGCAGCGGGTACCCGCTGCTGAGCGTTGTCTGCCATGGCCAACAGGTCCAGCAGGTTGAGGCGAAGCATGGTCATGGGGCCCGTATAGGACAGCATGAGGTCGGCAGGAACCAGCCACCGCAGGGCGTCATCCAGCCTGATGATCTGTTCGGGAGCGGCCCCGAGCGAGCGGCGTGCCAGACGGTCACGCAGGACGGCTATCACCCCGAAGAGGGCGCCTGTCAGCAACAGACTGCCGACGAGTGCGATGGTACTCTGCAGACGAGGAGCCATGGTGGCAGTGCCGGGGAGCAGACTGAGTCCATAGAGGATGCCAAGGTACAGCAGGATAGCATACGCGGCGGCCCCTGCGATCTGGGTCGGGTCGAATGGCGCAGGCCTGCCCTGCAGCTGTGCTGTGGGCGGTTTCAGTCGGACCTCTGTCGGTCGCGGCGTCGTCGCACCGCCAAGGATGGATGATGGTTGCTGGTTCATGGTTCCCCCTCGTCGAAATGTCATGCCGTCATCTTAGGCCATGGGTGTCCCCGTACAACAGACTGTCTGTGATAGTATAGATCGAGGCGCCAGGAGCGAGACAGGGACGAGAATGTAACCAGGACACGCCATGAACGTATGCCAGGTGACTGGGGGTGACTCGCCGACAGTGTCCTCGGGTCTGGCCGGGAACCAGAAGAGCGCGCAGTACGTCTTGATGGGTGAGGACCACACGGTGCCGCAAAGGCAGCACGCTGGAGGATGATCTCATGATGAACATAGGAAAACCTTTGATGCTTGCAATCGGTACGCTAGTCGAACTCGTGTCAGTCGCCATGGCCAACCGCCCTGGGTATGAGCGGATCCCGAACGTCGATGGGCGCGAGTGCGTCGTCAACAGGTGGACGGGCAGGGTCTCCCTCTGCGACAAAAACATCAACGGCCGGAAGTCTCGGTAGAAGTCCAGACCGTCCCGACCAGCGGGGTACTTGTTTTGACGGGGGATCCCTACCGCTTCGCAGCGCGCCAGAGCGTGGCGATCCGTTCCTCTTCTTCGGGGGTCAGCTTGTAGTTGGTGAGGTGCGGTGACTGGACGACGTGCATGTTCCACAGCACTGCGTCCTGCAACAGGGCCACCCGTGTCAGGCATCCTTCCTTAGGGGTCAGACGAACGTCGTCGAGGGTGATGTCGACCGAAGGGACCGTCGGGCCCGGCTGATGACTCACCCACCGTTTCCTGCCCTCGTCGGCAATGACGCGGGCCTCCGTCGTCAGAATCCCGTGTGCGACGATGCCGCCCGTTCCCGGCCGGTTGCCGTCCAAGCGCCAGATGTACACCTCATCGTCCGGGTACATCTCTTCCGCGGCGCGCTTTTGCCGCGCGTGCCACGAGATCTCGGTATAGTTGCGAAGATAGTCATCGAAGGCGGGAAAGTCCTTGGGACTTCCCTGAAACAGCCAAGTTGGCATATCGTACCTCCCATGTTCGTTCCTGACAGTACTGTAGGCCATCGCCCTCGTTCATCAAGAGAGAGGTCGAATTCCTGTCAGCATAGTTGACCGACTGACCCGCCGGGAAGTCGCTACAGGTCGCGCAACCTCCGCCCCTCCCATACCTGGGCCAGGCGCGCGTCTTCGACCGCCGTCAGCTTGTAGTTGGTCACGCTGGGCATGCTGATGACCTGCAGGTTTCGCAGGGCAGCGTCCTGCAGGATCTCCATCCTGAGGAGACAACCGGAGCGGGGCGTCAGGCGGACGTCGTCCAGCCTGATGAGGACGGTTGGGATGGAGATGTCGGGCTTCTTGCGCAGCCAAGTGACGAAGTCGCTGTCGGGGCGCACAACAGCCGGGCCGGACAGGAACCCATGCGCCACGATCCCTCCTGTTCCGGGGGAACCGCCATCCGATCGCCAGATGTAGACGGGGTCGCCCAGGTGCATCTCGGGAATCAGCAGCTGCTGGTGGACATACCACCGGATGTCGCGGTGCGCCTGCAAGTATGTGTTGACGTCGAAGTCCCTCGGGTTGCCCCGAAACAGCCATGTTGCCATCTCCTGCCTCCTGGCCGCCCCTTCTATTCCACAGTTTATGTCGTCAAGTGTTCTGTGCAAGACAAAACAACCTGAACTGCAAGAGGTATCGCTGTGTCTTGTCAGGGGTTTGTGCGTGCCCCACGGACAGGTTCATGGCAGAAACCCCCGCGTGAGGCGGGGGTTTTCTTCAGGACGGTCTGCTCGGGATTCTAGAACAGATAGATGACGCTGACGCTGATCAAGATGTCCATTGTCCCGGCTTCCACAGGGGCTGGTGCGCTTTCCTTGGCGACCGCCATGTCGCTCCTGTAGATCGCGTTCGGAGAATAGGTATTCTCGTTCACGTTGACCGTCTGGACGGACAGGATCGTCTTGCCGGCTGCCTTGGCGACGACGTCCGCTCTCTTGCGGGCACTGGTCATGGCGAGGTCGAGAGCGGCGAGCCTGGTCTGTTCGAGCGTTGCATCGTCGACGTCGAAGGAGATGCCGTTGACCACGTTAGCGCCATTGTCAGCGATGAGGCTGACGATCTTGCCGGCGTCCTTGATGGCGTGGACGATGACCATCATGGTGTGGTTCATGTCGTAGCCGACAAGGACGGACTTCTCGGTTTCCTTGTTCCACTCGTACCTAGGCTGAAGGCTGTATCCAGTGGTCTGGATATCCTCATCCTTGATGCCGGCGGCCTTGACGGCCGCGGTGATCTTGCTCATGATGGCGTCGTTCTCGGTCTGCGCGGCGCTGGATGTCTCCTTGCTGGTGAAGACGCCGAAGTTGATACGCGCGATGGTGGGCTTGACCGTGATCTTGCCAGTGCCGGTCACACTGACTGATGGTGTTGGAACGGTCGTCGTCGTGTCAGCCTTGACGAGCTGTTTGGCGCTGAGGGCCGGCGAAAAGGCAATGACGGCCGCAATGGCCACGATGGCAATGGACTGCAGTGCAATGAATGCAAATCTCTTCTTCATGGTATACCTCCTGTACTGCGCAATCAGAATGTGTGTCTGCCTTCGTTCGGCAAGTCGCGTTTCATGTTCACTGCTAGGACGGCCGGTGTGCCCGGGAAGTTCCCGGTCATTGTGAAACCATTTCCTGGAGGGGCATTCTCACGGTTCGTACTCCTGCAGTCATGTGTTGCCGGGCGCCCCAAAGTCGACCTCGGCTGTAGCCTGCAGCTGCACGATGCCGTGGCTCAACTTCTCGTTCCACTCGTCGATGTCGTCATGAGCTTTCACATTGTAGTTGCTGTGGGCGTCCTTCACCAGCACGACGTCATACCCCAGCTCGTGCGCACCATTGCAGGTGACCTGGACACAGTTGACGGTCAAGAGGCCCGCCACCACGACGCGGCGCACGTGCAAGGCATCCAGCTCACCCTTGAGTGTTGTTTCCTGGAACGCGTTGCCGTGATGCTTGTGGATGAAATGGTCCGTGGTCAGCGGTTTCAATGCTGGATGCAGCTGCCACCCGTCGGTGCCCTCCACCAGGGTCTTCCAGCTGCAGTGCTGGACGAAAAACACAGGCGCATCCGCCGCATGCGCGCGGTCGACCAGCTGGTTGATGTTCCTCAGCAGCTCGTCTGCTTGGTAGATGGGCGTCGACTTCTCGAACAGCTCTCTCTGCACATCGATGATCAACAGAGCGGACCTGCCCGCCGTCATGCGGGTGCCCGCAGCTGTGGTCGGACTCTCTGCCGGTTTCGCAGCGGGCGTCGCGTCGGAGCAGTCCTTCGTCCCCCTGCGGATACCCGTCCGTGCCCAACGGTAGTGGGCGCCGGTGCATGAGTTGACGTAGGCAGCCATGTTGCTGGTGCCCGTCCACTTATGGCGCCTCGCGGTGAACAGCTCCTCCTCGGACAGCGACCCGGCCACCTCCAGCATGTGCCTGTGCGATGCCTCCAGCTGGCTCCTGACGTCGTCCAGCGCCGCGTCCCGGCACCACTCGTAGATGTCCTGGTTCAGCGCAGGCAGTTGACTCCAGTTGTACCCCCTGGCCGGGACGGCCGGCTTCTCGCCACGCAGCCCCGCCTCATACCATCCCATGAACATCCTCTGCCATTCCAGCAGGTGTGCCAGGATATCTTTGATAGACCAGACACCGATGACTCCCGGCCGGACCATCTCCTCCGGCGTGAACTCGGCGACTTTCTTCTTCAGCGCCTCGTACTCCTTCTGAGCTTCGTCCAGCAGTTCCTGTCTATTGGTTGGTTTTGGCATGGCTGCCTCCTTGCGTGTTGCTTCGCGTATCTGTCACGGCTGTCTCTCTCATGATACACCACATCGCACGTTCCTCCTCAGTCTAGCGTGCTGGAGTAGATTTATCCGTGAGGCAACGATGCAATTCGGAGCAGACAATGGGTGAGGCAATGCGTGAACTTGACAATGCGCCAAGGCCAGAGTAGGCTGGACGCACGTGCATGACAGGCTACGTGCACTGTGCAGGGGTTACGCACTGTTGGTGGATGCAAACTCAAGCACACTCGCTCTGTGGGAGGAACGAAATGAACAGCACCGACCAGTCCCCTGCACGGCCGACAGCGAAAGAGAATGCATCCGAGCCCCTACTCCGGACCAGGTGGAGAATCCCGTTTGCCGGGTTCCTGCTCGGTCTCATGGGAGGTCTCTCCTATGCATGGGGCGTCTACATCAATCCCCTGGTGGAGAGGTTTGGCTGGACGACGGCGATGTCGGCGCTCCCGTACTCCGCGTTCATGGTCGTCTTTGCACTGTTCATGGTGCCTGCGGGCAGATTGCAGGACAAACTGGGTCCCAGGCGGGTCGCCTCCGCTGGCGCCATCCTGTTCTTTGTCTCCTACGGGCTGGCGGCCCTGGTCGGTCGTCTTCCTCAAGTCTGGTGGCTGGTTCTGACATACGGCGTCGTGGGGGGCGCCGCCTGCGCGCTGACCTATGCGAGTGTATCTCCTCCCGCGCGCAAGTGGTATCCCGATAGACCCGGGTTTGCCGTGTCCGTTGCCGTCATGGGGTTTGGGCTTGGAGCGCTGTTCTTTGCTCCTATCAAGGCGGCTGTTCTGATTCCCCGGCTGGGGATCGAAGGGACCCTCCTTGTCGACGCCGTCATGGCCTCTCTCGTGTCGCTGTTTGCCGCCGCGCTGATGCGCAATCCTCCCAGCGGATGGGCGCCTCCCGTGCCTGCGACGAGGAAGGTCATCGCGGTCCGCAAGGAGGCTCTGCCAGGAGAGGAGCTGCGAAGCCCGGTATTCTGGGTCCTTTGGTCGACGTTTGCCCTGGTGGTGGCCGGTGGGCAGCTGAGCATCGGGCTTATCCCATCCTATGGCAAGCTGGTGCTGGGCCTTACGCCCACGAAAGCCGCGCTGGCAACCTCAGCATTCGCCGCTTTCAACGGGTTCGGTCGACCGGTGGCTGGCTACCTTGGTGACAGGTTTGGAGCTGTGCGCGTCATGACTCTCACCTGCGTGCTTCAGACTTTCACGTTTCTGTTGTTCCCCGTCATCGCCACGAGTCAGCTCATGTTGTACCTGGCGGCTGCGTGTCTCGGCTGGGGGTTCGCGGCCACGTTGGCCCTGTTTCCCACCTTGACATCCATCTGCTTTGGCGTCGAACATCTCGGTGTCAACTTCGGTTTGGTGTTCACCGCCTTCGCCCTCGGAGCCTTCGCGCCGACCATCGGTTCACTGGTCTATGACGCCACGGGCACCTACACGCCGGTGTTCATGGCAGCCGGAGTGCTGGCAGCAGCAGGGCTGGCCCTGAGCATTGTCCTCCACCGGAAGTACGGGCTGTCCTGAAACACCCAGCAACAGCGTCAGTTCGACTCGGACTCGGTCTTGTCCTGCCTCTCTGGCGTTCCCAGGTCTTGCCTCTTGGGCTGCTCGTCATTCTCCTTGGATGCCTGGACGCACTAGGGTGACGCAGCACCTAGATGTTGGCTTCGTAGTGAGCCGTGGGGTCGTGAGTGCCCGACTGCACGGCTCGTATGAGACCAGCCCCAATGAGGCTTCTCAGATGTCGTTGCAGGGTGCTGTGACTGATATGAAGCTTGACTGTGAGGGCCGATGGCGTGTTGATGCCATCCCTGAGGATGGCCGAAAACACGCTCAGAGCGGTCCCCGAGAACGCCACAGCTCCTGCCTTGATCTGCAGGACGCCAGTCTTGATGACTTGTTCGCCCTTGCTCTGTACTTCCTGCATCTGTGTGGCCAGACCTCCCACGTAATATTCGAGCCAGCCGGTCATATCCATGTCGTGTTCACGCACACGTTGCAGGGCTGCATAGTATGCCGAGCGGTCCCGGTCATAGA
>JAPLGK010000126.1 GCA_026390195.1 Caldisericota bacterium | reverse complement strand
TTCGACATTGGTGACAAACAGGTCGTCGCCGACCAGCTCGATCTTCTGCCCGATGGTCTGGTTCAGCAGCTTCCAGCCGTCCCAGTCGTCTTCGGCCAAGCCGTCCTCGAGGACAACGAGGGGATACTTCTGGATCCAATCGGCGTACATGGCGACCATTTCGGCGGAGGTCGCCTTGCGGCCCTCCGTGCGCAGGTTGTACAAACCGTCTTCATAGAAACCGCTGGAGGCTGGGTCGAGGGCAATGGCGATGTGCTCGCCCGGCTTGTACCCAGCTTTCTCGATGGCCTTGACGATCAGCTCAATGGCGTCGGCGTTGCGCTTGAGCGCGGGAGCGAATCCGCCCTCATCACCGACGCCGGTGGTGTAGCCCGCGCTCTTGAGAACACTCTGGAGCGTATGATACGTTTCACTTGCCCAGCGCACAGCTTCCCGGAACGTGGGTGCGCCCACCGGGGCAATCATGAATTCCTGCAGGTCGGTTCCCTGCCAGTTGGCGTGGACACCGCCGTTCATGATGTTGAACATGGGGACCGGAAGGGTCGTCGCCGTGACGCCGCCGATGTACCGGTACAGAGGAAGGTCACAGGCCTGCGCTGCAACCCGTGCGGTTGCCAGGCTGACGCCCAGGATGGCGTTGGCGCCTAGTCTGGTCTTGTGGGGCGTGCCGTCCAGCTCGATCATTGCATGGTCGATACTGGCCTGGTCAGCAGCATCCTTGCCCATGACAGCGGGCGCAATCTCATTGTTCACATGTTCTACGGCCTTCAGGACACCCTTTCCGCCATAGCGGGCCTTGTCGCCGTCACGCAGTTCCAGCGCTTCATGAATACCCGTCGACGCTCCAGACGGAACACCCGCCCGTGCCATGATGCCGGAAGCGAGCGTGACTTCCACTTCGACCGTCGGATTGCCCCGTGAATCAAGAATCTCTCGTGCATGTACATTCTTGATAGCTGTTGTCATTGTTGTTCCTCCTGGTGAAGAATTGCGGACACGATAGTATTGTTCAGCCAATCAGTGTTTCCAGTGTGAGTGATATGTGAGTTCACTTGCTCTCGCCGCGGGCGACCTGGAGCCGGAAGAACGTGTACAACGCGTCATAGACGGCGAACTGAGCCTCCAAGTTGTCGGTGTCGTCCGGATACATCAGAGAGAATCCCTGCGCCAGTGCTTCGAGCCCCCTGGCGTACGGGTTCGTGTCCATCTGATCCGTATCCGCGGCGTTGACGACGTCGGCAAGCTGCAACAGCGCCCTATCTCTGAGATGATACGTCTCCATGATGGACACGAAACTGCAGTGCCCGTCATGGTGGCCCAGCTGGACACCCTCGACGTCAAACGGCGTCGCGAACTCGTCGTCGGCTACCTGACCCACGATGTCGCTCGCCACAAACACGAACTCCGCGTCGTTGTCGACAAACCGGCTAATCAGCCATGGACAGGCAACCCTGTCCACATGCACGTGCGCGCGCGTTACCCACTTCATATAAGCCTCCCGGATGTC
>JAPLGK010000014.1 GCA_026390195.1 Caldisericota bacterium | reverse complement strand
CATGATCGTATTCATCCTATTCCTGACGATGTTTTCACTGGACGTGTTCGAGATGGAAGGGACGCTCCTCGAGCAGCTGGGTGGGTTCGTCATGCACTCCATCCCCTCGCTTATCCTGGTAGCGGTCCTGCTGGTCACATGGAGGACTCCACTGCTCACCGGTATCCTGGCTCTCGCTTCTGCTGCAGTGTTTGCGCTGCACTGGCGGATACGGGGGATTGTGGCGCTTGCGACGATGATCCTGCCCCTGGTTGTTGTCGGGATACTCTTCGTCGCAGCCCATTTCGCAAGCAGGAAGCGGACGCCGGGCTCTCCCTCCTAGACTCGCGAATCAGAACGACTGCTGTTCCGTGCGCGCAATAATCTCTTCCTGCAGGCCAGGTGTCAGGTCGCAGAAGTAGTCGCTGTAGCCGGCCACGCGCACGATGAGGTCGCGGTACTTGTCCGGCTCGGCCTGGGTGGCACCCAGGGTCGCTGGGTCACGGACCACGACGGCCGTCGGTCACAGAACGACCACCAACTTGTCATCGTGACACAGCAGGAGAGTTCTCCCACACGTTCAAACCGTCGATGAACGCTGGGGACGCGGCTAACCTCCTGGCTCAGGTGCTTGGCGGGGCAGTGACGTTGCGGTAGGGCTCCGCCGGTCCACGCCTGGGGCGGACGATGATCGTGTGTGTTGGTCGCCCTAGCGTGTGACGGTACGTGAGCATATGGCGCACGTCATCCTTGAGAAAAGTCCCGTCCGTCATCCAGACTCTGTACCCGAACGGGTACTGCGACGGCGGCACGAAGATCTCGGTGGGCTCTATGACGCCAGGGTCGTGACGGAAGGTGAAGCGCAGGACCCTGCGACGCATGTCAAAGGAGAGCTGTAGGGGTTCACCCGCTGTCGCGACCGGGTACGGGCGAACGATGGCTTGGAGCGCCCGCCCCCCACGGTCCAGGACTCTTGTGTCACGGCCCTGGTCCGCACTCCAGATGGACAGGTCTTCGCCGTTCCAGCCATCGCCTCTCTCATAGGTGTTGCTCGCCGTGTAGTTCCAGATCGTGGCTGAGCAGAGGCTGCCCTCCACAGCACAAAGACTGCGGTCCATGAGCGCCTCCTGTTCCCGGTAGTCACCGGTGCGGAAGGCCTGCCCCTCGCGAAGGTCGAACGTGATGCCAATCTCGCCGACGACGGTGGGTCCGTGCAGGCGCTCGGTCCCCGCCTGGCGGATGGCCGCCAGCTGCCAGGCGAAGCTGCGGCGTACGGCCCACGGTCCGAGGACAATCCGGTTCCGCACAGCGTCATAGCCGAGCCATGGACTCGACCGCTTCAGCAGCAGCTGAACGACGTCATACCAGTGCGGCGCAGACACGAATCCCGAGCACTCTTCTCCCACCTGCGGCGGCAGAGCCTGTGGCTCGCCCTCGGCAAAGATGAGTGCTTCGGGGTCTACCGCCCGTACCGCATCTGCGTAGCGCCGTATGAAGGGAACCAGATAGTCCCGCTCGAAGTCGACTGCTCGACCATCGACGCCCGCAAAGTAGTCTGGAGCGAACAGCTTCGGGATGCCCTCGCTGTCCACCGTCCAGACCCCGTGGTCGCGCCAGACGCATGGCCTACCTTCCTTCCAGGCCCGCACGTGTCCCGTGTTGAGACTGCGGTGCCCTTGCAGACGTGCACCCCCAAGTCCCATGCCCCAGACGCCCACCTCCTGTTCCAGTCCGTCGCCCAGTGCAAACGACTGGAGGGGTGTCGGCTGGAGGTCGACCCTCAGCAGGCTGTCGTGCTTCGTGAGGTCCTTCCAACCGATGTACCCGTGCGACGGCTC
>JAPLGK010000015.1 GCA_026390195.1 Caldisericota bacterium | reverse complement strand
CCCGAACGCGCTGGGTTGGTCCCCGCGTGCTCGCTGGTGCGGCTGTGCTTCGAGGAAGGGGCGACCGAGGCTGAGGTCGTCAAGCGGTTGACGCGCACGGGCGGGCTCGTGTCGTATCTTGGTACGAATGATGCGCGTGAGGTCGAAGCCCGGATTGCTGCGGGCGACCAGGAAGCGGCGACGGTCTATGAAGGGATGGCTTATCAGATAGCCAAGGAGATCGGGGCCATGGCCACCGTGCTGGAAGGTGACGTCGACGTCATCGTGCTGACGGGCGGACTGGCCAAGAGCTCGATGCTGACGCAATGGATACGCGAGCGTGTGGCATTCATTGCGCCGGTCGAAGTCATCCCCGGCGAGAATGAACTGGAAGCGCTTAACGACGCGTACCTGCGCCTCAGACAAGGTATCGAGACGGAAAAAGCATACGAATAGGAGGGACCCATGGAGATCAGGACGTTCGCTGAGCTGCTTGAAGAGGCGAAGAAGCGCGGCCGCAGGAGGCTGGCGGTTGTGTTTCCTGAAGAGGTATCACTGCACGCCACCATTCTGGCGCAGCAAGCCGGTATAGCAGCTCCGGTTCTTGTGGGTCAGCCTGACCGCATAGCGGCGCTGCTGCAGCAAGCCGGGGTGTCTGCCGGCGACTATGAAGTCGTCTCGGCGGGCGACCCTGTGCAGGCTTGCAGGATTGCCGTACAACTGGCGCACGATGACCGGGTGGATGTCCTTCTGAAGGGCGGGGTGCAGACAGCGCAGTTGCTTCATGCCGTGCTGGACAGGGACGCGGGTATCCGGGCGAGCAACGTGATGTCTGAGTGTACCATTTATGAGGACACGCGTATGCGCCACTCATTGCTGGCGGTCGTGGACGGGGGCATCCTCGTTGCCCCAACGCTGGATGAGAAGGTGGAGAGTATCAAGAATACTGTCGGTGTGTATCACCGCCTCGGCTATGAGAACCCGAAGGTGGCGGTTCTGGCAGCCGTGGAGACCGTTACGGAAAAAATGCCGTGTACAGAGGACGCTGCCATCATTGCGCGCATGTGCGAACGCGGACAGATCAAGGGTTGTGTTGTCGACGGACCGTTGGCGCTGGACAACGCCATTTCGCCGCGGGCTGCGAGCATCAAGGGCATTGGCGGTGAGGTCGCCGGCGTGGCCGACATTCTCATTGTGCCGGATATCGAGGCAGGCAACCTGCTGGGAAAGTCCATGACGTATTTTGCTGGATTCACCTCGGCCCATGTGACCATTGGCGCGCGCAAACCGGTCCTGGTGCCTTCGCGTGCCGATGATGGACAGACCAAGCTGATGTCCGTGGCGCTGGGCATCGTAGCGTACTACTAGGAGGGACCATGACGCCCATGACACACTTGTCCGACATTCCAGCAGCCGTGAAAGGCCTGCCGCGCAAGCGGATGGCAGTCGCCTACGGCGAGGACGCTCATACGCTGCAGGCTGTGGAACGTGCAGTCAAGGAAGGCATCGTCGACGCCGTGGTCGTCGGCGGGAAACGAAGGGTCACAGAGATTGCGGGCGAGTGCGGCGTCGATGCGAAGCTCTTTGAGATCATGGACGTCGAGGGTGAGATGCTGTCGGTGAAAGCAGCCGTGAAGCTGGTCCGTGAGGGAAGCGCGCATATGCTGATGAAGGGTCTGGCTCACACGGATACTTATATGCGGGGGATTCTGGACAAGGAGACGGGGCTGTTGCCCGAGGGTGGCCTCCTGTCACATGTTGCCGTCTTTGAGATCCCCGACTACCCTCGGCTGCTCGTCATGTCGGATGCGGCCGTGATACCACTGCCGACGCTACAGCAGAAGATCGCCATCACAATATACGCCATCCGCGTTGCGAACAGCCTGCGCGTCGAAATTCCCAAGATCGCCTTCCTGTCGGCGAGTGAGAGTGTGCTGAAGTTCCCGAGCAGCCAGGAAGCAGCTATTCTGACAGGCATGGCGGTGCGCAAGCAATTTGGCAACGTCGTGGCCGAGGGGCCCATTTCGATGGATCTTGCACTGTTTCCGGAAGTCAGCGACATCAAAGGTTTCAAGGGACGGGTCCGAGGTGATGCAGATATCCTCATCGTACCCGATATCGACAGCGGGAACGTTCTCTACAAGGCGATTGTCTGGTTTGCGAAAGCCAAGACGGCAGCGATGGTGACCGGGACCATGGCGCCGTGCATCCTGACCAGCAGAGGTGATTCGGAGGATTCCAAGTTCAATTCCATCGCACTCGGGGCATTGAACGCCTGAGAACAAATGTATAATGATAGTTTGAGGCCACCCCGGCCTCCAACCACGCTTGTTTGAAGGGAGTGCTTGAGTGCGCAGAAACGATCTCCGTAACATAGCTATCATTGCTCACGTCGACCATGGGAAGACGACGCTGGTCGACGCGATGATGCGGCAGTGCAAACTGTTCCGCAATATCGACCAGATGGGCGAGTGCATCCTCGACTCAGGGGACCTCGAGCGGGAGCGCGGCATCACCATCATCTCCAAGAACATGTCGCTGGTGTGGAAGGGTGTCAAGATCAACATCGTCGACACGCCTGGCCACTCGGACTTTGGCGGTGAAGTGGAACGCTTCCTGAGGATGGTGGATGGAGTTCTTCTACTGGTCGACGCCTCCGAGGGGCCGATGCCACAGACGCGATTCGTGCTCAAGAAGGCTCTTGAGCTCAATCTCAGGCCGATCGTGGTCATCAACAAGATCGACCGGCAGGATGCGCGTATCCAGGAAGTCATCAACGAGACCTTCGACCTGTTCGTTGAACTCGACGCAACCGAAGAGCAGCTGGATTTCTCGGTTGTCTATGCTTCGGGCCGCGACGGCAAAGCGACCATGCACCTCAACGATCCGCCTCAGGACCTGACGCCGCTGTTCCAGCTGATGCTCAAGAAGGTCCCTGCTCCGGAGTATGACCCCGCGAGTCCTCTGTCGGTCCTGGTCACCAATATCGCTCATGACGACTACATTGGCCGTCTCGGCATCGGACGGATGTTCGGAGGACAGCTGAAGACCGGCGACAAGGTCAAGGTGTTCTCCGACGGCGACAACGAATACTTGGGCCAGATCGTCAAGCTCTTCAGCTTCGAGGGCCTGGAGCGCAAAGAGGTTGCCAGCATCGAAGCGGGCGAGATCTTCGCGTTCGCTGGAATACCCACCGTCACGATCGGAGACTCGGTCACCGACCCGGAACGTCCCGTCAAGCTGAACATACTGACGATCGAACCGCCGACGGTCTCGATGATGTTCATGGTCAACGACAGTCCATTTGGAGGTACGGAGGGCAAGTTCGTGACCTCCAACAAGCTGCGCGAGCGTGTCGAGAAAGAGCTGCGCACCAATGTTTCCATCGCCGTCGACTGGGGAGATCTACCCGACCGGTTCACTGTTGCGGGACGAGGCGAACTCCAGCTGGCGATCCTCATCGAACAGATGCGCCGCGAAGGCTATGAGTTTCAGGTCTCGATGCCGCAGGTCATCACCGAGAAGCAGGGCGGCAAGGTCCTCGAGCCGTACGAGACCCTCGTACTCGACGTTCCCAAGGAGTACCAGGGAACGGTCATCAATATGCTGGGTGAACGGCGCGGGACCATGGAGAAGATGCTCGACCTCAAGGGAGCCTACGTCCGTCTCAGCTACACGATTCCTCTGCGTGGTCTGTTTGGCTTCCGGTCCGAGTTCCTGAGTTCGACCAAGGGCAACGGCGTCATGACCCATACGTACTTGGGATACCTGGAGTGGGCAGGTAAGATCGGCGGCCGCAGGAACGGTGTCCTGGTCTCAGACCATACCGGGTCCGTTTCAGCCTACGCCGTCGCGCACATCCAGGACCGCGGCAAGCTGTTTGTTGCGCCTGCAGAAAAGGTGTATGCCGGTCAGATCGTCGGCGAGACCATGCGCGATCACGATCTGAAGGTGAATCCGACGAAAGAGAAACACCTCAGCAACATGCGGTCCTCCACATCAGAGATTTCCACGAAGATCGACCCGCCAGTGCAGTTCGCTCTCGACCAGTTTCTCGACTACATCAACGAGGACGAGTTGCTGGAGGTCACACCCAAGTCCCTTCGCATTCGCAAGAGACTCCTTGATTTCAAGGAACGGAAGCGCTTTGGACGCGAGGAAGACGACTACGGCGACTAGTCCGAACTGTATGTGTGAGAAACGGAAAGCTCCCCGGGTGACCAGGGAGCTTTTGTTGTTGCTGCATCTCAGTCGTGGTGATTGTCCTTCAGGCGATGAGGGGGGACGGCCTGTGCCACGACGTCCATCGGGTCAACGAAAACGTCACTCATATTGAGCAACACGCTCTGGCGCGTGATAACCGGCATGGGCGCGACCTTCGTATCGAGGCCGAAGATGTACTTGATGACCTCGTCCATGCGGATTGTTCCCGACTGGTCAAAGAAGACGCCCACGTGGGCGCGCAAAGGGCTCCGCGTCGAGATCTGTGCGGTGAGAACGTACTTGCGAATGTCTTTCGGCGTACGGGACTTGCTGTTCTCG
>JAPLGK010000063.1 GCA_026390195.1 Caldisericota bacterium | reverse complement strand
CGCCCCGCTCGATCAGCCGGCCACCGTCGCCTTCTGCACACAACCCCATTGCCTCGTAGCTTAGCAGCTCGTTGATCGTGAAGCAGTCGTGGACTTCTGCGCAGTCGACGTCTGATGCGGTGATACCAGCCTTGAGGTAGGCTGACTCGACAGCCATCCTGCCGGCAACGTTGTGCCACAACTCACGCTTGCTCGACTGCATATGGTCGGTGACCAGCACCTGTGAACTGATCTCCACGACATTCTGCTTAAGGGTCTTGACGTCTTCAATCGGTCCGAGCACCATAGCTGCCGCTCCGTCGCTGACCAGAGAGCAGTCCGTGAGTTTGATAGGATCTGCAACGAGAGGGTTTTTCTCAGATACGTGCAGAGCGAACTCCAGACTGCTCGGCTTCGTGTACATATGCGCAAGCTCGTTGTGTGTGGCGTTGTCCCGGTTCTTGGCATGCACCATGGCTTGCCACAGATCCATCTGGTCGTTGCTGTACCCGTAGTGTTCACGGTATGCCTTCGACCACATGCCGAACAGGCCAGGGAACGTCATGCCCTTGCTTCCCTCTTCTGGCCAGTACGATGCCATGGCAAGCGCATGAGTAACGCCGTCCCGGTCAAGCGACGTCATCTTCTCGACCCCGATGACCAGCACAAAACGGGCCTCCCCCGCGCCGACGGCCAGACGCGCGGCACGCACAGCGGCAGAGCCGGAAGCACATGCTGCCTCCTCTTTGACACATGGCTTGTAGAGCAATGCCGGGTCGATTTCGACGGCCCATGAGGCCAGCTGTTCCTGGTTGTTGAACGACCCTGAGCTATAGTTGCCAACCCACACCCCATCGACGTCTCTCGGATCGATTTGTGCGTCTGCAATTGCTCCACGCCCCGCCTCGACGATAAGGTCATACACACTCTTGGTTTCCAGCTTGCCACACTTGGAACCGTAACTGCCGAGAATACCGACACTCATGGTGTCCTCCATTTTTCTAGAGTCTGAGACGAGTCTGTATGCGCGTGACTAACTCCGACAGACCCTTGGGCAAGAACATGACTGAACCGATGATGCTGAGACCGAAGATGACGGTCGATAGAAACTCCATCCTGCTGCCTATGATGACCGGAAGCATGACCCAGAACAAGGCGCCCAGGATAGGGCCAATGATCGTACCCAGGCCGCCGATGATGCTCATGGACAGTAACTCGATGGAGAATGTAAGCCCGAAGTTCATGGGATGCAGGTACGAGATGGTGAACGCATAGAGAGCACCTGAAAGACCTGCAATACATGCTGCAAAGACAAACGTCACGAGCTTGTAGGCCGCAACGTTCACACCCATCGCCGAAGCTGTCATCTCGGAGTCGCGCACAGCACGGACCGCCCGTCCACTACGACTGTTCAGAAAGTTGCGGACAACCAGAAACACAACAACAAGAATGGCGACGAAGAAATAGTACTTGGACGCCTCGCCGGCAAGCTCCCAGCCCCCGAGCCGAAGAGACGGTATGTTGATGAGACCGTAGTCTCCCCCGGTAATACGGGGGAGCCTCTTGATGACGTCGGCAACGGAACTTCCCATTGCCATCGTCGCTATCGCCAGGTAGAAGCCGGACAGGCGCAGCGACGGGAATCCGATGACAAGCCCGAACAGCCCAGCACCGGCCACACCGGCGACAATGGCCAGGAACATGTTCACGTGGCACGTCATGACCAGCACTGCCGCTGTGTAGCCACCGATGGCCATGAATGCTGCGTGCCCCAGCGAGACGAGACCGCCAAACCCCATGAGCAGATTGAGTCCCTGTGTCGCGATGGCATACAGCATGGCAATGTTCAAGTACCCGATAATCGATGGCTTCGTTCTGAACACGAGCGGGAGGACAAGGACAAGCGCCGCGATGGCTCCGTTGACCGCTAGACGCCTTGTACTGGAAGAAGTCATCAGAACCTCCTCTGCTGGCGCTTGCCAAACAGTCCCTGTGGCATGACCAGCAGTACGATGACGATGACGATAAGCATGAAGCTGTCCTTGATGGCTGGGAATTGATATGCCACAAGATTCTCCACGACGCCGATGATGAGTCCGCCGACAGCGGCGCCGAACACCGAGTTCATACCCCCCAGAACGATAGCTGTGAAGGCTTTCACCTGGATAAGACCCATGAACGATGGCTCCAGTGAGAACCTGGGGACAATCAGCAGTGCTGCCAGACCCGCCAGCGCACTTCCAATCGCCCATACGAGCATATAGATCGATGGGGTGGGGATCCCAAGCACGCGGGCCGCATACTCGTCCTGCGAGATGCTACGGGCTGCAGCGCCTTGCTTGGTCCGGTAGAGGAACAGGTACAGGATGCCGAACGTAGCGATCGCCGCCAGCAGGACCACAATGTCCTGCCTGCCCAGGATAATCGGGCCCAACTTGATGGGATCGCCCGACACGAGCGGTGGGAACAGGCGGGGCTCCGTTTTGAACAGGAATGCTGCGAGGCCCTGGAACAGCAGCGACAGACCCAGCGTCAGCATAATGAGCGAGAGGTGGGAACGTGAACGTACCGACCGCATCATGAAGCGCTCGACAAGCAAGCCGACGACGGCCCCCGCAGCAATGGCAAGGATGAGAACAAGCGAATACGGTACTTTGGCTGTCGTTATCATGAAGAATGCCAGGTACGTGATGAACATGCCTGTGTCGCCTTGGGCGAAGTTCATGACGTTCGTCGTCTGCAGAATGAGGACGATGCCCATCCCGACCAGCGCGTATACTGCCCCGGTCGTCAGCCCCCGCACGGTCAGGTTCAAGAAGATGTCGATGCTCATCGGGTCCCTCCAAGGTAGAGCTGTTTCACCATTTCGTTCCCGCTAAGCTCACGCGCCGTCCCCTCAAGAGCCACCTGTCCTGTCACGAGGATATATGCACGGTCGGCCAATTCCAGGGATCGCTTGGCGTTCTGCTCGACCAGCAGGATGGAGACGCCGGATTCACGCAGATGGGCCAGTGTGTCGAACACCGTCCCGATAGTCTTGGGCGCGAGGCCCAGGGACGGCTCGTCCAGCAGCATCAGGCGTGGATTTGGCATAAGTCCCCTGGCCAACGCCAGCATCTGCTGTTCACCGCCTGACAACGTGCCGCCGGCCTGTTTGCGGCGTTCGGCAAGGATAGTGAACATTGCATACATGGCATCGAGTCTGCCTTTCTGCTGGCTGCGCGGCATGGCATAGGCTGCCAGCAGCAGGTTGTCTTCGACGGTGAGGTCGGGGAAGATGTGCCGCCCCTCGGGAACGTGCGAGATGCCGCATTTGACGACCTCCGCGGGTGACAGTCCATTGAGGACCTTGTCGCCGAACGTCACAGAGCCCTTGCGTACCCGGATAAGTCCTGTGATGGTCCTCAGAAGCGTGGTCTTGCCGGCTCCGTTGGCACCGAGCACGGCGACGATCTCTCCCTTGTCGAGACTGATGGTGACATGCTTCAGGACATCGATAGGCCCATACCCTGAGACGACCTGGTCAACTCGCAGCATGGGTTTCCTCCCCAAGGTATGCGTCGATGACACGCTTGTCTGCCGAGACCTCGGCCGGCGTCCCTTCCGCGATCTTCTCGCCGAAGTCCATGACGGTAACCGAGTCCGAGATGTCCATGACCAGTTCCATATCATGCTCGACCAGAAGCACGGTCGTCCCAGCATCTCGCATCTTCCGGATGACCGCCTTGAGTGCGCCTTTCTCTGACGTCGGTATGCCAGCGGCTGGCTCGTCGAGCAGCACAAGACGCGGATGGCTTATGAACGCACGTGCCAGTTCCACGGTCTTGAGAGTGCCATACGGCAATACGGCGGCGTACGCAGGAGCGAGAGCAGTCAGCCCGAAGAAGTCGAGCGTTTCCGCCAGCTGCTGTCTGGGTTCCCGGGCAAGTCCCAGCAGTTCGCTTGTGAACCTGCTTCGAGACTTGCTGTGAAATCCTACCAGAATGTTCTCACGCACGGTCATGCTGGGGAAGATGCTGAGGTTCTGGAACGTACGTGTCACCCCGATCTCCGCAAGGCGATGGCGTGGCAAGCCACGCAACTCCCTTCCAGCGAACTGGATGCCTCCCGTATATGGCACGAGCTGAAAGATGGCGTTGAATACGGTCGTCTTGCCCGCTCCATTGGGACCGATGAGCGCGTGAATCTCGCCGCGCTTCACCGTCAGGTTGAGTGACTTGACGGCGACGACGCCTCCAAAACGCACGGTAAGGTCGTCGATTTCGGCAAAGTTGTCGATTGCGGTCAAGTCGTCGATTGTCAGC
>JAPLGK010000045.1 GCA_026390195.1 Caldisericota bacterium | reverse complement strand
CGCATCGACACGCGCAGCGGAGAGTACCTCGAGAGGGTCAAGTAGGCTTATGGACAAAGTCCTGATCACAGACGCCGCACTGGAATCTCTCATCGTCCACGCCTGCTTGTCCGTCGAGGGCGTGGAGTCGATGTGGAAGGGTCTCAAGGAGCACTTTCCATGCTGGGACCGCGAGGGTCACGAGCCTCACGGCGTGAGCATTGCGCGAAGCGGCCTTGAGCTCGCGCTCGACGTGTTCATCGTCGGGCGGTTCGGGACGGACCTTCGCAAGCTTGCTGGCAGTGTGCGGAGCGCTGTCGCCAAGGAAGTTGAAGCCTCCACTCCGTATCACATCCAGGAGGTCAACGTCCACATCGCCGACGTGCGGGTCTGAGGCATGGCGACGACGCAGGGAGTTCAAAACCGCCGGCGCTCGCGGGAGATAGCGCTGCAGGTTCTGTACAGTCTGGCGCAGGGCAACGCCTCGTATGATCAGACGTTCGACATGTATGCTCATGAAGCCCCGCTCGTGCAGGCGTACGCACTCAAGCTCATCCAGGGAGTCCAGGCTCATCAGGACGCCATTCTGGCCGAAGTGGGCGCACATGCACAGAATTGGGGTATCGACAGGGTCGCTGTTGTCGACCGCGTGATTCTTTCGATCGCCGTTTTTGAGATGAAGTATGGCAAGCCTCCGATCAAGATCGCTATTGCAGCCAATGAAGCTGTTGAACTGGCTAAAGAGTTCGGCGGCGCCGAATCCGGGAGCTTCGTGAACGGCGTCCTGCGTGGTGTCGGAGGCGCGGGGGACTGACCGAGCGGGTGCCCATGAAGAATCTGGTTGCGGACGTATCCGGCATCGTGCAGGGAGTCGGGTTTCGATACTTCGTGGAACAGACGGCGGTTCAGCTCGGGATCGACGCCAGAGCCGACAACATGGATGACGGGACTGTGCACATCGTCGCATCGGGCGACGAACAACGGCTCTTGCGCCTGGTGGAACTGCTCAGGCAAGGGAGCCGTTACTCATCTGTGGACCACGTCGACTACACGATCACAGATCGTTGCGGGTAGATGGAAGGGAGCTGGCATGGACATCAGGGACCATCTCAATGAGGAAGCGCACTACATCGACGGAGTGCTGGCCGACTGCCTTGCTCCGCTTCAGGGATCGGTCATGCATGCAGCGATGTCCTATGCGCTGCTTTCGCCGGGCAAGCGTGTGCGGCCTGCTCTGTGTCTTGCCGTCTATGAGGCATGCACCCGTGACCGGGAGCGCATCAAGCCGGTCCTCGCCGCCATCGAAATGGTACATGCGTACTCCATCATCCAAGACGACCTACCCTCAATGGACAATAGTGACCTGCGACGCGGCAAGCCGACGACGCACAAGGTCCACGGCGACGACATGGCGCTTCTGGCTTCCGACGCACTGCTGACCATGGCATTCGAAGAGCTTTCGTCCGCGCAGATGGTCGGCGCCTTTGGCGCAGAGCGGTGCCTCGAGGCGGTACGGACGATGGCCGCTCTGGCGGGCGCAGAGGGCCTCGTCGGCGGGCAGGCGATGGACGTCATCACCTCCAGCGATGAACACGTCGAGGTGGGCACGATCGAGTACATCCACAAGAACAAGACTGCCGCGCTCATTCAGGCCTCAGTGCTGCTTGGGGGCATCTTCGGCTGTGCCAGCGAGGCTGACATGGGCAGACTGCGGGCATTTGGTGAGAGCTTTGGCATGGCGTACCAGATCGTGGACGACATTGCGGACGCCAGTGCGACCGAAGCGCAGACCGGAAAGACAGCGGGCCAGGACGTCAAGAACCGGAAGGCGACCTATGTGACCGCGCTGGGGCTCGCTGAGGCAAGGGAGAGGGCATTGCAGTACCTGGCGCGTGCTCGTGAGTCCGCACTCGCGCTGGACAGCGGGGGAGACTTCCTGACGGGCCTTGTCGACCTTCTTGCGGAGAAGGCTCGGAGTTGATTCTCGATCACGTCGCCTCGCCGGCCGACATCCGCGGGCTTGACATCGCAGAGCTCCGGACGCTGGCGGCCGAATGCAGGCAGGTCATTCTCGACACGTGTTCGACCAACGGTGGGCACCTTGCGTCGAATCTGGGAGCCGTCGAGCTGACCATCGCGCTCCACATGACGCTGGATACGCCGACGGACCAGCTGGTCTGGGACGTGGGACACCAGTGCTACACGCACAAGCTTCTCACCGGCCGCTACAAGTCGTTCAGCACGCTCCGGCAATGTGGGGGGATCAGCGGGTTCGTGAATCCCAACGAATCCCCGTATGACACATTCCTGGCCGGACACGCCTCGACGTCACTTTCCATAGCAGCAGGCCTTATTGCGGCGCGGCGCCTGGACGGCGGGAACCAGCGCGTGGTCGCGGTCATAGGTGATGGCGCCTTGTCCGGCGGGATGGCCCTGGAAGCGCTCAACAACCT
>JAPLGK010000057.1 GCA_026390195.1 Caldisericota bacterium | reverse complement strand
GAGGATGGCAACAGCCTGATCCTGGCTGCAGCTTTCCTCATCCACCAGTCGCTGGCATCCGAGGCTCAGAATCGGGAGTTCGACACCGGTCTCGCCAAATGGTCGTTTCTCCGTGAGGTTCCTCCCTTCCGCGGTGAGGCCGCGTCCACAACTAGTATAGCCCCACGGGGCAGGCGTACCAGCGCCCATGTAACCTCGGCTCCTTCACCTGCGTAGACAAGTTGACGACAGGACAGGCGTAGTGCAGTCGTCCTGCGAATCTGTAACAACATCAGAGGAGACGAGATATGAGCAATCGAACGGAAGAGTTCAAGGTCAGCGGCGAGAAGCTGCTGCAGCAGGTTAGGGACCTGGTCCATCAGGGCAACGTCCGGCGCATCACGATCAAGAACAAGGACGGCATCACGCTGTTTGAGGTCCCGCTCACCGCAGGCGTCGTGGGCGCGGTCCTGCTTCCCGTGTGGGCGGCCATCGGGGCGGTTGCTGCCCTTGCGGCGTCCTATACCATTGCAGTAGAGCTTGTCGACGCGCCGGCGAAACCGACCGTCGAAGGCTCGTCCGTCGACAAGAGCGAGGCTTCAGGGCGGTAATTAGCTCTTGCTGGGGCGCTGCAGACGGCCGGGTTCTTGCCTGGCCGTCTGGCATTTCTACCTCAGAGGCTTGAAACGCGGGGCGTTTTCTCTATAGTGCCGGCATCACACCTACATGTTCACATGGGAGGCAATCATGGATGACGAGAGAGTACGGCTAGAGCGAATCGTCAGTGCGCTCGAACTGAAAATCAGCGAGCTGGACGAGGACAACGTTGCGGTGGAAGAGGCAGCACGCCTGCGAGCAGAGCTCGATGAGGGCTATGAACAGATCGATGCATCCAGCCTGTCGGATGATGATATCGATGACCTGATGGACCGGCTGGACGACCTTCAGGATATCCTCTAGGACCTTGCCGACGCTGATACCGACTGGGACGACGAGGAAAAGGAAGAAGAAGAGAAAGAAGAGAAAGAAGCCCAAGACGACGAAGACGACTAGTTGCTCGTCCACGTTTTCCGAATGCAGAGTGCCCCGGAGCAATCCGGGGCGTCTGTAACATTGGGGACAGGCACCAATGTCACAGCTCTAAATGGATGGTCAGGATCTCAGGGCAAGCAGGCGGCTGAGGAGAACACATGCTTGGGCGCGCGTACAATGACCCTCGGGGCTCAGCTTTCCCCCGGATTCGATACCGGGGTCCGGATTTCTGATGATGCCCCTGATGAAGCAGGCCTCGATGAATGCGTGGGCCCAGTAGCCGGGCTGGACGTCCGCATAGGGGAGTGTCGCTGTGTCGTTCCAGCCTTGTGAACGTGCGAAAACTGCAAGCACCTGGGCCATGCTCACGGGTTCCTCGGGTTTGAAGAAGCCTCCGGGGTACCCGGTCACCCATCCCTTGCCGACAGCAGCAGTGACGTAGCCTGCCGCCCAGTGAGCGGACGTGACGTCCTTGAAGGGGTCGGACGTCACGGCATCCGGTGCGATGCCCAGTGCACTGCAGACAAGCTTGGCATACTCTGCTCGCGTCACCGCGTTGTCTGGATGGAACTTGCCGTCCTCATACCCGGCGACGAGACCGCGGGTGCTCAGGTCGGCGACTGCGGCGAAGGCCCACGATGTGGCAGGGACATCCCTGAAGCGAAGCCCGGCGGTAATTGCCTGGGGCACCAGCTGGCGCACCCGCATGATGGTGTAGGCGGCCTTGGCTAGGTCGTATTTCATGGAGAGGACCCCAGCGAGGTTCAGCTTGTGGTCGATCCATGGCGTGAACCCGTAGGTACCGGGGCAGGAGGTGATAAGGAGGGTTCCGGTGCCGGGGTCGGTTTCCTCCCGCCACATGCCGAGCCCTGGACGGGCATGACTGGTCGAGGGGAGGAGCGACGCGACTGCGGTATAGGGAGTCGCAACGATGGTGGATGAGGGAGCCTGGTCCTGCTCGATCTGGGCGACGGCCTCCTTCGAGAGGATATGCTTGCCGGACCAGACGCCACCCTGCAGGATCATGGTCAGGAACCGGGTATAGTCATCGGCCGTCGAACGTGCGCCGCCGCCCACGTTTGGATTCCGGTTGAAACCCATCAGGTTGAAGGTTGTACTCGCCATGCCGAGAGGTTCGGCAATATGGACACGGAAAAACTCCTGCCACGTCATCCCGCTGATGACCTCGCAGACACGGGCTCCAACCTGAATGGAAACTGACCCGTCGCTCACGGTGGTGCCAGGAACAGAGGGCAGGGGTCCGGCGGCAATGCGTCTGACACACTGCTCCAGCGTCAGCGCCCGGTCGTCGATCGAGGCGTCTGTTGCCGGCAGTCCGGAATCGTGAGACCAAAGTTGTCGTATCGTGATGCCAGCCTTCTCGCCGGCGAACTCGGGCAGGTACTTGGAGACGGGGTCGTCCAGCGCAAGAGGGCCCTGGTCCACCAGAGTCATCATCGCAGCAGCAGCCAGCCAGCGTGAAGCAGAGCCAATGTCCACGACTGTCCCGGGGCCGAACTTGGCGTAGCCGGCATGCTCGATGACCTTCCCATCCTTCACGACGACCAAGGCCATACCGCCTGCAGCGGGCGCAGCCCAGCTCACGAAACGGTTGACCTCGGTCGTGTCGTAGGAGCCGAGGGCGACGACCTGGCCTCCCGGAGCCGCACACCCGCTTGCGCTTGTCAGTACTGCCAGAACGAGCACGCTGGCGACCAGACGCAGCGCTGAGCTGCTCAAACGGTACGGAGGGGCCTGATGCCTCACAACCGGTGCTGACTGGCGAACCGATGCAGGTTCGCGACACTCCCCAGGATGATGAGGCGATCGCCGGGCTCGAGGACGTCGTCAGAGTGAAGCTTGACGAGGATCTCTCCTCCACGCCGGATGCCGACCACGTTGATCTCGAAGCGAGCCCGGTAGTCGAGGTCCCGGAGCGTTTTGCCCTCTGCGCCATGAGAAATGGGAAACTCGAGGATGTCGTAATCGGGAGACGACTCCAGGAAATCGTAGAGGCTGGAAAGGCTGAGCCTGTTGGCAAGGCGAATGGCCATATCGTGTTCAGGAAAAACGACCTGATCGGCGCCGATGCGAGAAAGCAGCCTGCCGTGCAGGTCAGACGACGCCCTTGCCACGAGGTGGTGTATGCCTATCTCTTTGAGGACTGCGGCGGTAAGGACGCTGTGCTCAATTTCTGCTCCGATGGTCAGGACCACGGTGTCGCAGTTGGTGATGCCCGCGGCCTCGAGTTCGACCGGGTCCGTCGTGTCTGCGACGACGGCGAGAGCAACATCATCTTTGATACTATCGACGTTGCTCTGCGTTTCGTCGATAGCCAGGACGTCGAATCCCAGCTCCGAAAGGCGGATCGCGCAAGACCTTCCGAACTTCCCAAGACCGATGACGCCTATGTGTGGTTTCATGATACCTGCCTCCTATCCTATAGCGATGTCGTCTTCAGCGAAGTGAGCCCGACGTTCGAACTTGCGTACGGGAGCAAGCAGCGTCAACATTGCCGTAAGAACCCCGACACGTCCTGCCAGCATCGTCGCGATGAGCACGATCTTGGCTCCTGCCGACAGATTCGGCGTGATGCCGGTGCTGAGACCGACAGTTCCGAACGCCGAGGTGACATCGAAGAGGAGGGCAAGGGTGGAGAATCGCTCTCCATCCGTTGCAGCCAGCAGGAACGTCCCGCCAAGGACTACAACGAGACTGAGGGCGAATACGACGACAGCTTTCTTGACGCTTTCCGTGTGGACGCCCCTGTTGCCGAGGTGTGTCTGGTCCGAGCCAATGATGGCACTCCAGACGAACGAAGCGACGACAGCAAACGTGGTCGTTTTTACTCCGCCGCCGGTGCCCCCTGGTGATGCTCCAATGAACATGAGCAGAATGATGACCATTAGGGTCGCGGGACGCATGGCTCCTATGCGCAAGGTGTCGAAGCCGGCTGTTCTTGCCGTTACGGACTGGAACCAGGACGTCAGGACACGCTCGTTCAGAGACAGGGGCGCGAACACCCCGGGGGTCATGCTTTCCAGGATGAAGATCAGAACGGCTCCACCGATGACGAGGACTGCCGTAACGCCCAGGACCGTCCTGGTATGCGTCGACAGTCTCTTGTGCTGTGTACGTGAAAGGCGGCGCCTGAGCTCATCGATGACA
>JAPLGK010000211.1 GCA_026390195.1 Caldisericota bacterium | reverse complement strand
CCGTCGATTCCCCTTCCTGCCTTCACCAGAGCTGCACCGCCGCCGATGATGATGCCTTCTGCCACGGCTGCCTTGGTAGCACTGACGGCGTCCTCGACTCTGTGCTTGAGCTCCTTCATGGCTGTCTCGGTGGGTGCGCCGACTTTGATGATGGCGACGCCACCGGCAAGCTTTGCCAGGCGCTCCTGAAGCTTCTCCTTGTCGTAGTCCGACTTGGTCTCCTCGATCTGCTTGCGGATCTGGCCGATGCGGGACTTGATCTCTTCCTTGGCCCCCTTGCCGCCAACGATGGTCGTGTTGTCCTTGTCGACCTTGACTTCGTCAGCAGAGCCAAACATGTCTTCGGTGACCTTCTCGAAAGTGAGGCCGAGGTCTTCGCTGAGGACCTTGCCACCGGTGAGGATGGCGATGTCCTCCAGCATGGCCTTGCGCCTGTCGCCGAAGCCAGGTGCCTTGACGGCGACGCATGAGAACGTGCCACGCACCTTGTTGAGCACGATGGTCGCGAGCGCTTCACCCGTGAAGTCGTCGGCGACGAGCAGGAATGGACGGCCTTTCTGGGAGAGTTTCTCCAGTACGGGCAGGAACTCCTGGATGGACGTGACTTTCTTGTCGGTGATGAAGATGAGAGGAGTCTTCAGCACCACTTCCATGCGGTCGGGGTCAGTCACGAGGTACGGCGAGATGTAGCCGCGGTCGAACTGCATGCCCTCGACGGTCTCAACCTTCATGTCGAGCCCCTGGGACTCTTCGACACTGATGACGCCGTCCTTGCCGACCTTCTCCATGGCGTCCGCAATTGCCTCACCGACGGCAGGCATCTTGGATGAGACAGTGGCAACCTGTGCCTTCTCTTCACGGGTCTTGACTTGGCGAGATAGCTTCTTGAGCTCGTCGAGAACAGCTGTCGTCGCTTTGTCCATGCCAGCCTTGAGTGCGACGGAATCTGCACCGGCAGTGACGTTCTTGATGCCTTCCTGAATCATGATCTGGGCAAGAACGGTGGCCGTGGTTGTACCGTCGCCGGCCTGGTCCTCAGTCTTCTGGGCAATTTCCCTGACGAGCTGCGCGCCGATGTTCTCGTTGGGATCCTGGAGTTCGATTTCCATGGCGATGTTGACGCCGTCGTCGGACAGAACCGGCGAACCGAACTTCTTCTCGAGTGCAACGTGGCGGCCCTTTGGCCCTAGCGTAACTCTGACCGTATTGGCGAGCTTATCAACGCCAGTGCGAATCTTTTCGTATGCTTCTTCATTGAAGATGATCTGTTTTGCATCCATGGTCATTCCTCCTTACTTGACGATAGCGAGAATGTCGTGCTGAGACAGCACAACGTACTCTTCGTCGTCGAGTTTGATTTCGTTGCCGCTATACTTGGAATAGAAAACCTTGTCGCCTTGCTTGACCTCAAGGGGAATCCTGGTGCCGTTGTCCAGCATGACGCCGGAGCCAACTGCCATGACGGTGCCCTGCTGAGGTTTTTCCTTGGCGCTATCAGGCAGAACAATACCACTCTTCACGGTTTCTTTGACTTTCTCCACCTTAATGACGACGTGATCACCGATTGGTACCAGCTTTGCCATATTGTCGTACCTACTGTACGAGAAGATCTTGATGGATTAGCACTCTCTTTGTATGAGTGCTAACCAATTATACGAGAGCATGGTGAGGTGTCAAGTATCGGAGGGGTCTGGCGCGGGGCCTCCGGGCCCCCGGACGGGGAGCAAACGGAATACCACATCAGTGTTGTACAAAGGCCAGGTTCCTGCTAAGATAACTAGCCGAACATGACCTACGAAACTTGCATAGAGGTACCATTCCTGAGCCGGTGTCCCCAGTCTACTGAGGGCATTGGCATTCTTCTCGGGAGCTGTCTACTGGAGACGCTTGCACAGGGGAACCGTGACTCACTGGTTGTTGGACTCATTGGTCCCCTGGGCGCCGGCAAGACGGTTCTCACATGTGCGCTCTCGCTAGCACTCGGCGTTGATCGGGCAAGCGTCGCCAGCCCCACCTTTGTCCTGGAGCGGAACTATCTGGGCAAGGAACCGGTGAGGCATTGTGACCTCTATCGCATCGAGGATCCTCGACAACTGGTCGAAATGGGCTTCGAGGAAGAACTGGACAAGCGAGGTGTAACGGTAATCGAGTGGGCTGAACGGTCCGGAAGACTGCTCGAGATGTACGAGCGTATTGAGGTGCACTTCGAAGTCCTGGGCGAAGAAGTGAGACGCATTGTTCTGTGCGACTTCTACCAGCCTTCCATTATTGCGAGGTGTTTCGGTGTCGAGACAGGCGCTTCTTCTCATTAACACTGCCACCGTTTTTGGCGTTGTTGGCCTTGCGCGGGGAGATGAAGTACTGGCGCAGGCTTCACTGCAGTTGGCGACTGCGTCCAATACCGTCGTGGCTGCGGTCGACCAAGTACTTGTGGAGGCAAGATGCACGCTCGATGACGTGGGGGGCATCGTGCTGGTCAAGGGTCCTGGAACGTTCACGGGGTCGCGGGTCGGCGCAAGCATTGCCAAGGCAATCGCCTACGCGACTCCCTGCTCGCTCGTCTCCGTCACCACGCTGGAAGCGGTAGCCTGGAGCGGCTTCC
>JAPLGK010000231.1 GCA_026390195.1 Caldisericota bacterium | reverse complement strand
GCGCAGATTGCCAGGCAGGCTCGGGTGCTTTCTGGAACTGACGAGTTCGCCGTCGTTTTTGGCGCGATGGGCATCACATTCGAGGAAGCTGATTACTTCATATCGGACTTTCGGAAGAGTGGTGCAATTAACCAGTCGGTTCTGTTCATGAACCTGGCGAATGACCCGGTCATCGAACGCATAGCGACTCCTCGCTTCGCACTGTCTGCCGCCGAATACCTGGCTTTCGAACTCGGAATGCATGTTCTGGTCATCCTGTCCGATATGACGAACTACTGTGAAGCTCTGCGCGAGATCTCTGCAGCACGGAAAGAGGTGCCGGGCAGGCGTGGCTATCCAGGATACCTCTACACGGATCTGGCTACAATCTATGAGCGAGCTGGCCGCATCAAGGGCAAGAAGGGGTCGATCACGCAGCTGCCAATCCTGACGATGCCCGAAGACGACAAGACGCACCCCATTCCGGATCTCACGGGCTACATAACCGAAGGTCAGATCTTCCTGAGCAGATCACTGCATCAGGCCGGCATCTACCCCCCGATCGACGTACTGCCTTCGCTTTCCCGGCTGAAGGACAAGGGTATAGGCAACGGCAAGACGCGCGAGGACCACTCCGGCCTTCTCAACGAGTTGTTCGCCGCCTATGCCCGAGGACGCGATGCCAAGGAGCTTGCAATTGTCCTCGGCGAGTCCGCGCTCACAGAGACGGACCGGACCTTCGTGAAATTCTCGGATGAGTTCGAACGTCGTTTTGTCCGGCAGGGGCGCGATGAGGACCGGTCGATCGAACGGACCTTGTCCATCGGGTGGGAGCTTCTTTCGATGCTGCCTCTGCAGGAACTGAAGCGTGTCTCGCCAGCCATGATAGAAAAGTACATGCCGAAGCGTACGGCATAGGCAGAGCGATGATCCTCAAGGTCAATCCGACCAGGATGGAGCTTCTGCGGCTGCAGAAGCGCTTTGTTCTTGCTCGGAGGGGTCACAAGCTTCTCAAGGACAAGCTCGAAGGTCTTATGAAGACGTTCATCAGGCTAGCAGAGGAGTATGGTGACTATCGGGCGCACGTTGACCACGAATTGCCGGACGCACTTGGTGCGTTCAAGGGTCAGACGGCCACGTACCCGGCGGTCGTTGTGGAGCTTCTCTCGCGAACAGTCTCAACTCGTCTCGATATTGAAGCAGGAACCAAGACCGTCATGAATGTGGCCTTGCCAACGCTGTCCTTCTCGATCTCAGATTTCGAGTCTCCGTCATTCGCCGGGTTGGAGGGAGCCGGGATTGAGGCTTCTCTCCTGAGGCTGTACGAGTTGATGCCGTCCATCGTGAAACTAGCCCAGATCGAGGCAAGCATACGCCCGATGGCGGAGGAGATTCAGCGAACCCGACGGCGCGTGAATGCCCTCGAGTATGTCATGATTCCGAACCTCGAGGAGACGATTCGGTTCATTACGTCGAAACTGGACGAGAATGAACGGGCAAACACCACTAGGCTTCTGAAAATCAAGGAGATGATCCGGGCTCATTGAGGACGCGTCAGCGGATGTTCGAGGCGGTCTTGTCATGTCGACGGGCGTATCTCGGGAAGTCCATAGAGGTACTGGACAAGGTCGTCCGATTGCCGGACGACCGCGTTGCTCATCGGGATGTCGTGACGTATGCGGGCGGAGCTGTCTGTGTCGTGGCATTG
>JAPLGK010000062.1 GCA_026390195.1 Caldisericota bacterium | reverse complement strand
CTTCTGCTCACGGACTTTGTCAAGTGCATAGGCAATACTGCTTACAGTCTGCTTCAGTGCCATGGCCAGCCCTGCAACAGGCCCGTTCATGCCGCGGCACACCTGCGCGATGAGCTCGTCCCTGGTCGGCAACAGTGCGAGTCGCTCGACCATCGGCTCGTCAAAGAAGTTCCCGTCAACGATTGCGCCCTTGATGACGAAGCGCTGTTCACCAGGCTTGTTGGTCGGCTTCTTATACAGAGCCTTTGCCAGAATGGATGGATCGGTCTTGCCGAGTCCGATGGCTGTCATCTGCGTGAACAGAGACTCTGGCAGTGTCAGACCGACCTCCTGCATAGCCCGCTCAAGGAGAGTATTCTTGACAACGACATACTCAATACCCTGCTTCGTCAGCTTCTTGCGTTCATTCGCAACGAACGACGCCTTCAGCCCCTCGTAGCTTACGAAAACGATGGATTCCGACTCTTTCAGCTGCTTGACAAGGTCATCTACAAGCTGTTTCTTCTGATCCCTAGTTAGCATGTTTCACCTCCTCTTTGCGTAGAAAAGAGAAGCTCTCTGCCAACAACAGAGAGCCGTATTGCACGTGGTCAACAAGCGCAAACGCCTCGGCGGGCAAGATTGAGGGGATGAACCCCGCTCGCTGTCTTGGGCTACTAGTCGTAATAGAAGTGTACTCTAGAGTTTGCTCGTGTCCAGTCGGATCGCCGGGCTCATGGTGAGCGCCAGGTAAGTCTTGCCAAGGTAAGTCCCCTTGACCGAGGAAGGACGAGCTCTCTGGATCGCTTCAAAAAGGGACATGAAGTTCTCCTTGATGGCAGCAGGAGTGAAGCTCGATTTGCCAAGAGGGCAGTGAACCGTACCGACCTTGTCGACGCGGAACTCGATCTTGCCAGCCTTGAACTCGCGAACAGCCTTCCCTACGTCCAAGGTCACCGTGCCTGCCTTGGGGTTGGGCATCAATCCGCGTGGCCCCAATACACGGGCTACCTTTCCAAGCATTGCCATCATGTCCGGGGTCGCGATTGCAACATCAAAGTCCAGCCAGCCGCCTTTGATCTTCTCGACGAGTTCCTCGCCACCTACGAAGTCGGCGCCTGCCTCCTGAGCCTCAGTAGTCTTGTCACCCTTTGTAAACACCGCAACCCTGACAGTCTTGCCTGTACCGCCCGGAAGTGTGACGACGCCACGGACGTTCTGGTCGGCCTGCTTCGGATCGACGTTGAGCTTGATGCAGACCTCGATCGTTTCATCGAACTTGGCAGTCCTTAATTTGGGGAGCAGTTCGACCGCCTCATCCAATGTGTAGATCTTGGCATGGTCGACAAGCTTTGCCACTTCCTGATACTTCTTTCCCTTCTTGCTCATGAATTACCTCCGTGGTTACGTGGAGAAACTCCTCCCACGTGTGCCCTAAGGCCCGTTACTCGACGACGGTGACTCCCATGCTCCTGGCAGAGCCCCCAATGATCTTGATGGCCGCCTCGATGTCAGCAGTATTGAGATCCTCCATCTTGATCTTGGCGATCTCAGCCAACTGGGCCTTTGTGATGCGACCAACCTTCTTCTTGTTCGGCTCACCCGATCCAGACTCGATCTTGATGGCCCTCTTGATAAGAGACGACGCTGGTGGAGTCTTCGTGATGAAGGTGAATGACTTGTCTTCGAACACAGTTATGACTGCAGGGATGACCAGGCCCGCCTTGTCCTTCGTCCTCTCGTTGAACTGCTTGCAGAACTCCATGATGTTGACGCCCTTCTGACCAAGAGCCGGACCAACAGGCGGTGCTGGTGTCGCCTTCCCTCCCTCAATCTGTACGCGCGCGTACCCCACGATCTTCTTCGCCATAGCGGATACTACCCCCTAACCTCAGATCTGTTAGATCTTCTTGATAAAGCCGAAATCGATCTCGACTGGCATTTCCCGCCCGAACATCATAAGCCTGATACGAGTCTTTTCCTTCTCAGGCGAGATGCTCTCGACCTTACCCTGCATCCCATCAAACGGGCCACCGATGATCTGTACGGTGTCGCCAACTTCGAAGTGAAGCTTCGCCACCGCCTCTTCCTCGGAAACCCTGTTCTTGATAATCCGCTCAACCTCTTCGTCCGAAAGAGGGATGGGCTTTCCATAGTTGCCAACAAACCCCAGAATGCCGGGAGTGTGCGTAACCACATTCCAGGTCTCGTCATCCATGATCATCTCGACAACGAGGTATCCCGGGTAGACTTTCTCCTGTTTGACCTTCCGCTCCCCATTCTTGATGATCACCTTGTTGTCCACGGGAAGAACTACAGAAAAGACGCGGTCCGTGAGAGCGAGTGTCTTGACCTTCTGCTCCAGATTGTTCCTGGCCTTTTCCTCCGCACCAGAGTACGTGTGCAGGAGGTACCAGTTACGTTCGGCCATCCAGACCTACGCCCCGATGAGCCACTTCAGTGCGGCTGCAAACAAGTAGTCCCAAACACCGATATATATGGCCCAGAATGCAACGAAGGCGATGATGGTCACTCCGGACTTCGTAAGTTCACGAGGCCGGGGCCACGTGACCCTGTGCCGAATTTCTGTCCACATAGACCGAATCCAGTTCTTGAAGCGTGTACCTGCCGGTTTGACTGTCTTTGTATTGCTCACACGTTCCTCCTCAAAGGAAGGTGGCAGGCCCGGAGGGGCTCGAACCCCCAACACTCGGTTTTGGAGACCGATGCTCTACCAGTTGAACTACGGGCCTACCTGGGGACTTGCGGTTACTTTGTCTCCTTATGTTCCGTATGCTTTCTGCAATGCGAACAGTACTTGTTCACATGCACTTTGTCTGGGTCATTCTTCTTGTTCTTGATGCTGGTGTAGTTATGGTTCTTGCACACCGTGCACTCGAACGTAATAATGTCTCTCATGGCAGCTACCTACTCCAGAATCTTGGTGACGACGCCGGCACCGACCGTGTGACCGCCCTCGCAGATGGCGAAGCGGAGGCCTTCCTCCATGGCGATGTGCGTCATGAGGGTAACGGTCATCACGACGTTGTCGCCGGGCATGGCCATTTCCTGACCCTCGGAGAGGGCGATGGAACCGGTCACGTCAGTGGTACGGAAGTAGAACTGGGGCTTGTAGCCGGGGAAGAAGGGCTTGTGACGGCCACCTTCTGCCTGGGACAGGACATAGACCTGTGACTCAAACTTCGTGTGCGGGGTAATGGAACCAGGCTTGCAGATGACCTGCCCACGGCGCACTTCGTTATGCTCGACGCCGCGGAGCAGCAGGCCGACGTTGTCGCCTGCCTCACCGTCGTCGAGCAGCTTGTGGAACATCTCGATGCCGGTGACAACGGTCTTGC
>JAPLGK010000161.1 GCA_026390195.1 Caldisericota bacterium | reverse complement strand
ATACAGGCCATACTCCTTGCTGAGATTCACCGACTCCCGGAAGCCATCCTTCTTGCGGAAGGCCTCAGGCAGGACCGTGACCCCGTACAGCGCCCCTTTCTCCCGCCTCACCTGCTCCAGTACATGCACGTCCTTGTGCGGGCTGATGAGTAGGGTCGTCGTGAACACCCCGATCTGCAGGTCGGCGGCCTTGTGCGCGGCAGCATCGAGCAGGACCCCGAAGCACCGGGGACACCGGAGGCCACCCTCGGGCTCGTGCCAGAACTCACGCGTCGCCGCCAGCCAGTGCTCGGGTTCGTACGGGCCGACGATGATCTCGAAATTCTCGTTGAAGGCAAGTTTGCGTGCCTGCTCGAGGCGGAGCTCGTACTCCTCCTTGGGCTGGATGTTGGGGTCATAGAAGAATCCTACCGGCTCATACCCCTTGGCCCGCAGGCGCACCACGGGCACCGTGGCGTCCGGGGCACAGCAGATGTGCAGCAGGATGGGCACGGGTAGCGTATCTCGTTCCTCGGGCTTCGCAGTCATCCAGGTTCCTCCTCGTCTGACCGCATTGTAGCGCATGCAGGCAAAGGCGCAAGCCACGCGGCGGAACAGCGGAAACGCTGCAGAGCCGGCCATTTGTAAGGACTCCATTAGACTAGACGAAGGCGGTCAGGCAGGATGCGTTGCGGTCTCTCGAGAGGAACGCCAGTTGGCGGGGTTGCGGTGAGGCAAGGGCGTTGACGAGGATGGCAATCACGCCATGATGAGTCGTATATCCCAGGAGAAGCGGAGGACGTATGTCACAGCAAAGAATCACAGTAACGCTGTCCGACGAGCTGTATCAAGAGCTCCTCAGGCACGGGAACAAGTCGGCGTTCGTCAGAGAAGCACTGCAGGCACACGTCACCCGTCTGCGGCAGTGTGATGTCGCCTCACAGATACGGGACTACTGCACGAGGGAATCAGAAAACGACCGGGCGCTCTGCTCGGAACTGGACGGAAGTATCGACGATGGAACTGCCTCGCAAGGGTGACGTTTGGCTGGTCAACTTCGACCCCACGTGCGGAAAGGAGATCCAGAAGAAACGTCCGGCCGTCGTCATCTCTCGGGATGAGTACAACGCGTTTGCCTGGCCCGTGCTCGTCGTCCCGCTGACGTCGCAGGGACTGGACGAAGTCACACCAGTGTTCGAAGTCCTCGTGCCCAGGGGCGAAGGAGGGACCGAGCACGACTCCAAGACAAAGGCAACCCACATGCGCACCGTCGACAAAGGACGTCTTCTGGAACACCTCGGGCACGTCGGCGACGCGACCATGCACGCCGTCGAGCAGACCATCCGCAACCTCATCGACATGGCGTAACCGGAACGGAGCAGAACCCGGAAACGAAAGAGCCCCGCTCCGTGGAGCGGGGCTTCATTAATGCCAGTACGGTTCGTGTCTGTCGGAGCCTAGCGCTCGGTCTTGTCGTCGATGGGGGAGTCCTGGGTGATGTCCTTGCCTTCGCCTTCAACGGTGTCGCTGCCCCTCGTCATGTGCGGCAGTTCCCGGCCGGGCTTCGCGTCTCTGGACGGTCTGCTGGTGCGTGTCGGCATCGGCGGAGCCTCGACAAACCCGCCGAGGATTGAGAAGCCAAGGATATATAAACGGCGAACAGGACATACTGCCCTACCGGGGACAGGCTCCGGCCCATCGCGAAAACGATGACGACAAAGACAATCATGATCGGGATGGTGATGAAGAAATAGAGCTTGCGGCTGACCGTCCTGCCGCTACGAGCGGACAGGTAGCGTCCCAGCAGGTTGCCCAGGAACAT
>JAPLGK010000020.1 GCA_026390195.1 Caldisericota bacterium | reverse complement strand
CGTCGTGGTCATTTCCAAGTCCGGCACGACACTTGAGACCGCGGTTGCCTTCCACGTCCTGAGAACAGAACTGGTTCGACAGTTCGGGACAGAAGAAGCAGGCAAACGCATTGTGGCCATAACCGACTCGCAGCGCGGGACCCTCCACGATCTTGCCCGGGACGAGGAGCTCGCCACATTCGACCTGCCCCGTGATGTCGGGGGACGCTACTCGGTACTCACTCCAGTCGGTCTCCTGCCGTTCGCGATCGCAGGCCTCGATGTCCGCTCGCTGATGCGAGGCGCTGCGGAACAGCGCGGTGCCAGCCTCGACTCACCTGCAGTGACCAATGACGCTCTTCGGTACGCTGTCGCGCGACGCCTTCTGAACGCGAGTGGCAAGAAGATCGAACTGCTGACGAGTTTCGAGCCATGCCTCCACTATGTCGGCGAATGGTGGAAACAACTCTTCGGTGAAAGCGAGGGCAAGGATGGCAAAGGGGTCTTCCCAGCGTCTGCGGAGTTCACCACCGATCTTCACTCGCTTGGGCAATTTGTCCAGGAAGGAACTCGCTCCCTCTTCGAGACGGTCGTCGATGTTACCGCCCCTGCCGAGGTGACGTTCCTCTGCGATGCGGACTCGCCAGACGGACTTGCCTACCTGAACGGCCGAAACCTGTCCGCCATGAACCACGACGCGAGGATCGGGACGCTTCTTGCTCATCATGACGGCGGCGTGCCTGTGCTCCAGCTGACTGTACCCGATGTGTCAGAAAGCAGTTTTGGGGCCATGGTATACTTCTTCGAGGTGGCCTGCGCGGTCGGAGGCTACATGCTGGGTATCAACCCCTTCGACCAGCCTGGTGTGGAAGCGTACAAACGCAACATGTTCGCTCTCCTGGCCAAGCCGGGCACAGAGGTCGAAGCCGCCGACATCCGCTTGCGTCTTGCCCGGCGCAACTGACCACAATCAAGCAGGACTCCTCGGCAGAGACTGTCGTGGAGAGACGCCTCCAAAGGCGTCAGGCGAGCCTACGCCGAGTAGACAGTCTTTCCTTGGAGAAGCTGGTCCGCGAGAAGGGCCGCTCCAACGGCACCGGCATCGTTCCTGTAGTGTGCCATGGCAAACTCGATGTCCTCAAACAGGAGCGGCAGAGAACGCCGCTGAGCAACGCGCTTCATTTCATCCATGAGCAGCCCTGACTCGGCGACTCCGCCACCAAGCACGACCATGTCCGGGTCGAGCGTGTTGATGAGTGCTGCGGCCGCCCGGCCGAGGTAGCGGGCCGCCCGCTTGAAGGCTTGCTGCGCAAGCAGATCTCCATTGTGAGCGAACTGGGAGATTGTCCGGGCCGATTTCGCATCTTCCATCATCATGAGGCTCTTCGACCCTCGAGCCAGTGCGCTTGTGACATACCGCTCGATGCCGGTTCCAGAAGCGACGGTCTCCAGGCAACCATGCCGGCCGCAGCCACACTTCAGGCCCCGCTCGACCATGGGAAGGTGTCCTATCTCGCCCGCAAAGCCATGGCAACCAACATAGAGATGCCCGTCCGTGATGAGAGCTCCTCCAACACCGGTCCCGACAGAGAACATCACGACATTGCGGTGGCCGACGGCGACTCCGCTGACCCACTCGGCAAAGAGCGCGCAGTTGGCGTCGTTTTCAAGATACGCCGGAGCGCCGGTGGCTCCACTGACGATGTCCGCCAGTGCCACATCTCGCACGCCGGGCATGTTGGGGGGGAACAGCAGCACGCCACTCTTCTGGTCAACCATGCCGGCACACCCGATACCAGTACCCATAATGCTGGTTCCTGCACCTTTCGCCCGGAGGCAAAGGTCGCCCATTCCTTTCAGAATCAGCGCTGAGAACTCACGACTGGACCGAGCACCATAGGGCAGTACCACTCTATGTGCGATCGCATCACCTGACCACAGGATAAACGTAACCTTCGTCCCACCTATGTCCACCCCGGCTACAGTGCGCGTCGCCAACTTTGATGTCTTCATATTACCGACCTCTCAATCACTTTTGTACGCAACGTTACTATTCAGGTTATTGTACGATGACAACAGGAGTTGTCAAGCTGTCGAACAAGCTCCTCAGTGACGACGCTCCTGTCGAACGGTCAGGAAATCATACGGGTTCTCAAGGAAATCGTCCAGCACGACCGTCATCGCGCCTAGAAGAGTACTGTTTTCGGACAAGGAGGACAGCGTGATGGAGACCTGGTCGGCGACGTGGTAGAAGCAACGTTCGGTGATGATGCGTTTCATGGGCTCCAGAATCGGGGCGCCCAGAGCCGCCACCTGGCCCGTAACGATGATACGTTGAGGAGCAAGGAGGTTCACCAGATTGACGATGGTGTATCCAATGAGCTCGCCCTTCTCCTTCAGAACCCCCAGCACCTTGACGTCTCCCTCGGCACCCAGCTGCTGAAGCTCCGCAAACGACAGCTGCCGACCGATCTGAGCAGAAGCGTCTTCGAGAATGCCGCGCAGCCCC
>JAPLGK010000010.1 GCA_026390195.1 Caldisericota bacterium | reverse complement strand
GATCATTGGCGATGTCCGTGGCCTGGGTGCCATGCAGGCCATCGAGTTTGTCAAGGACCGCACCACCCGAGAGCCTGCAACCCAGCTGAACGGTCAGATCATCAAGGAATGCCTGCACCACGGCGTATTCGTGGCCGGTTCAGGCATCTATGGTAACTGCATCCGCATGCTGGTCTCTTTGGAGATCACGGACGAGCAGCTGACAGAAGCCTTTGGCGTCATGGAGACAGCTGTCGCTCACGCCAACGAATCGCGCTAGTCCACCAAATCTGGTTGTGTCAGCATCGAACGAAGCCGGGGCTATTGCCCCGGCTTCTCACTTGCCCGACTGTCAAGCTTACTGAACTCGCTTCTTGCGGCTGTCCGTGTCGATGATAATTGTTACTGGGCCGTCACCAACCAGGCTGACCTCCATGTGTGCCCCGAAAACGCCGTTTTGTACGTCGAATCCTTGGTTCCGAAGACCCATGCATACGTCCCGATAGACCTCATCGGCATACGCCCCAGCAGCGGCACCGGTGAAGCTGGGCCTGTTGCCACGAGCCACGTCTCCATAGAGCGTAAACTGACTGACGACGAGAAAGGATCCCTTGATGTCTGCCACCGAACGGTTCATCAGGCCGTCTGCGTCTGCGAAGATGCGCAGGCCAGTCAACTTGCGCACCATGAACGCAGTGTCATCGGGGCCGTCATTGGAAGCGATCCCCAGCAGTACCATCAACCCTGCCCCAATATGCCCGACCTGCTTTCCGTCCACAGCAACCGACGCACTGCTGACTCGTTGCACCACTGCTCGCATGTTCCACCTCTCAGTCGTATTCGGTCACAGACTCATAGTAGCACGACCAGCCTGCAACGCGAATGGCGCCTGCTGCGGTTGACACTCGGGACCTTCCCGGTATACTTTGACTGTTCGTTTCCAAGACGTGGGGATATAGCTCAGCTGGGAGAGCGCCTGCATGGCATGCAGGAGGTCGGGGGTTCGAGCCCCCCTATCTCCACCACACGACCACCATCACCCTACTTCCGACTGGCTCCTGACCGTTCGACCTGCGCCTGCTAGGTACGAGTGGTTTCCAACGACCGCATCCGAAGTGCGCCAATTAGCGCACTAACAGAGAGTCGTGAGGAACGGTTATTGCCCCTCGGCTCCACCACCTAACCACTTACGTCCTCTTGAGCTACATCAATAGTAACCTTGCGAAAAGCGCGCGCCCTTTCACGGGAATGCGCCCCCTTTTGTGTGCAAGCCCGATTCTCGCAACCGTCGGCGCAAATCCCCAGTGGATTTCAGCCACCCCTGTCTCAACTTCTTGACTCACGGTGTTCAGTACAGCTTCGAGAAAACGAAAGGGCTGGCGGCTCAATGCCGCCAGCCCCTGCCGTTCCATGATGAGTGGAGCTATCGTATTACTCGGCGAAGTATCTCCAGCCTACGATGGAGCCGTGCAGACCGTCTAGCCAACAGGAGCGTTGAACCTGGCGTCAAAATCCGCATCGCTCATAGAGAGGAATACGATTCCATCAACTAGGGCGATGATCGCAGGAATGCCTGTCCAGCAGAACAGAATGCACAGGATACCCTGACCGACCTGACCTAGATAGAACTTGTGAATGCCAATACCACCAAGCAACAGGGCAAACAGCCCTGCTGTGATCTTGTTGTGCTCACCCAGGCGAACAGCAACCTGCTGGGCAGCGGACACACGGACGCCGCATGCGGGACAGATCTCGGCAGCTTCATCAATCAAACGGCCACAGTTGGGGCAGTACTTCGTCTTTCGACCAACTCCTGCTGCCACAGGTAGTGCGTCGGCTTGGCGCTCGCCACACCGAGGACAGAAATCGGCGCCTAGTTCGATCAGTGCACCACAGGCCTTGCACTTCAACAAGTTGCTCTGTTGCTCCACGTCCTCGGGCATCATGCGGGATACTTAGCGGCCCAAGCCTCGTCATTCATCGTCAAGTACGTGATGAAATCGATGAGACAGATGATCCAGACCGCCACGAGGAAGAACCACCCAACGACGAACGCGGCGGTGGCGTAGCCAATAACCGACATCACGATCAACCCGATACCCATGCCGGGCTGATTGAGGTAAAAACGATGGATGCCTAATTGTCCCAAGAAAAACGCTAGCAATGCTGCAGCAATCTTGCTCTTTCCAGCTGGTGCCGCCATATTCCCCCCTCGGGCTATCGCCCTCTCCTTGCAGGAGTTGATTCAGGCAACACAATCGCGACTGACATGCCACCCTCCACTCCCCTTTCAACCATACATATGTGCACGCAGCAAGTCAAGTCACTCCCGCCGCACGGTCACACTCCGAAACGGTTGCTTTCCTTTGGATACCGGAACACACTGTCTTAGGTCCAACACCTCGCAGTCAGTTCGGCCTGTTGTACTGAACAGTCACTTGACGGCTGACGGGGTCCCATGACACCTCTGCCCCGAAGGCCTCGCTGATGAGCCGCAGTGGCACCATGGTGCGGCTGTGGTCAATGAAGGGTGGTGCTTCCAACATGTTGACGGCACCGTCGACGACAGCCCGCGTGCTCCCTATTTGGAGTTCAACGTGGTGCGAAGACAGGGTCACCCCTACCATTTGAGTACCCGCGTCCCAGGTAACCTGTGCACCGACCGTCTCGGAGATGAACCGGATTGGAACGAAGGTACGCCCACTGCGAATGACGGGCGCCGCATCGATCGCCTGCGTCACACCGTTTACCGACACTCGCGTCGAATCGATTGTCAGCACGATGGTCGTCGCTGTCTGTCCAAGAGTACGGATCACCGTCCGCGTTACCTGGGTGACATTGCCTGCGTCATCCGTGCAGATCACCGCTATGGTGTTTGCACCTTCAACAAGTGGCACGTCAGTCGAGAATGCTCCATCCAGGGACATGCTTACCGCCTGTCCATTGACTGTCAGACTCGCCACGCCCGCTCCGGCATCCGTCGCTGTACCTGCGACCACGACCGTATCGGTATCACAAATGATCTGGCCCTGTGGCTGCTGAATCGTCAGACTGGGAGCTGTCGTGTCGGGAACGACCGCCGCAACCTGTGCTGATGGTTCAGAGTACGTCGGCGAAGCTGCCCCGGTGTACGCCCGTACCGAGTAATAGTAGATTTGCCCCTCCGTCAGCGCTGTGTCCGTGAACGTGGCGACCGATGCTGACAGACGAGTGATTGGCTCGACCGATTCCACCCCTGGCATCATTGAACGATATACCGCATATCCTGTGACGCTCCCAGAGGAGACAGACGGCGTCCACGTCAGAACGGCATTTCGCTCTTGTACACTAACCTGAACACCTTGGGGAGCAGTGATCCCCTGCGTCAGCGAGACGATAGTCGTAGAGTCCACCACTCCGTTGCTGTCGGCATCTGTGCCCACCTGCAATTGCTGTGGAACTCCCTGTCCGGTCGGAATTGCATCGACGTGCTGCGTCGAACCCCCTGTGGTCCAGAGGGTGACGGATACCCAAGACGTGTCCACAGATTCTGTCGCGACCGTCACCTGGTATTGCGTATCGGTTGATGAACGCACAGACACCCCCCGACCATCCACCCCCGGGGAAATCTCGCATGTGGCGCCGGGCGGCAGGTTCACCGACTGAACACCTATGAGGGCTCCGGCGGTTCCGCCTACCGTGGAGGATGTCGTCACTGTCACCATCTGCTCCTGGCCTGATCCAGTAACTGTAATGGCTCCTTCAGGATCCAGCGATGCGGCGAGCTTGGCTGATTCGCTCTTACTTGCTGTTGTTGCGTCGACTTCTTTCCAGGTGGACTTTCCATTGGAGATTGTGAGAGACGACTGAAACCCTGGGGCAACATCCATTGCGATCCTGATGTCCCCAAGGCTCTCCGGTGCTAGATAGCTGACCGCTTGCGGCTCGCTGGAGAACGTCGGGGAAAGCGTCAGGCCGGGGATGTTGTTGAACAGAGATGTTCCGTCCCACCCCGCAGAACGGCCGGCCGCATCAGTCATGGTGTATGCACCCAGCGTGTTCACATGGATACGGCCCATCTGCGTCGCCGTGCTGGCTACTGGGCGCAAGTAGTCCAGCACTTCCTCTGCCGGCAACACGATCATCTCCCCCGCCGGTGAACCTGCTTCTCCGTGCCAAATCGGGCGCAAGTGGTTTTCCGTAATGCCGCGAAAATACGTCCACTTGTTGGAGGCGGTGTCAAAGTGAATAAACTTCTGCGTGTCCCCTGGGTAGTTGCAGTCGTATACGTAGACGTTCCAGTTGGCCGACTCAGGAGCTTGGACGGCATCGTAGGCAACCAGCGCATGACCTGTAGTTGTTGGCGACCGGTTTCTCCGCAATAGATCGGCGAAAGGATCCGAGTAGTCCCTGAATGTCTGTACCAGAGCGACCACGCATGCTCCGTTTCTGTCCAGTTCGCTCTGTATCCGTTGAAGGCAGGAATTGGGGTCACGACCATCAAACCGGCTCGAGTATGCTGCCTTTGCAGGGTTGTCCTGCGAGAGTGCCGCATAGGAAATCGCAGGCCAGTAGGCGGACTTCATGCCATTGCTTGCAGCATAGAGGACAGGCACCAGTGATGGGAGCCGATAAGCGAGCGGCTGCGGTTGAAGGTCTGGCTTGACGAAGTTCTCGACCGCAGTGACGGCCATCCCATAGCAGGCCCCCGACAAGTCTTTGATCCTGTCGTCAATGTTGGCCTTCG
>JAPLGK010000234.1 GCA_026390195.1 Caldisericota bacterium | reverse complement strand
CCGGCCGGAACTGTGTGACCAGTCCCTGGATGCCGACGACGACCATGAAGATGGCGAGGATATGCATCAGTGTGATGCGCGGCAGGACGTTGTAGGCGATTATGCCGACGGGGAGTCCGGGCAGGACAAATGCAAGGATGCGCAGGTACTGCCGCCAGTCGACGTGGTTCCACGAGACGACCAGGAGGTAGACGTCTAGGACAAGGGCCAGGACGGTAAGGACGGGGCGGGCAGTGTCGATGCCGGTCAGGAGGATGCAGAACGGCATGGCCAGCACGGCGCAGCCGAAGCCGGTGACCCCCTGGACAAAATGAGTCGCCAGGACGATGAGGCCAAACAGAACAGCAGTCAAGGCAAAGGGCACATCTTCCTCCACGCGTCCACCTAGGGCGCACCTGGACAGTATATACGGAATGCGGTGGCAGGCTCTGCATCCCACCCCGGACGGGAGTGGACCGACGCTGCTTGACAAGTCTCATCGCTTCTGTAGAATCATCCTTGGAACAGACATTGGCCGATGGCCGGAAGGGAGGAACCTCTATGACGACATATGAAGAAGTGCGCGCTACTGGGGGTGCCTCCTGGACTGCTACCGACTGAACTCCTGACCTGGTCAGCGTCAACCAAGTCTGTTCCGTGTCCGGCAGGTCCGCCGGAGTTCACCTGTTGTCAGTACAACTCCTCGAGCACCCTCTTCGCGATTCGTGTGTGGTTTGCCACGTACCCCACAATCAATGACTACATCGGAGGTAGAAGAGATGCATTTGGCAACGCTTGGTTGGGATGACTACTTCTCACGGCAATTTGAGAGTCTTGAAGGCGACGGGCTTGTACCGGCGCGTATCGTTGAACAGCACAAGAACGGGTACATCACATATGGAGAGCACGGAGAATGGCAGGCCGAGGTCACGGGACGATTTCTGCATGTCCTGGCGGGGCTCGTCGGCTTTCCAGCCGTTGGCGACTGGGTGGGTGTCCGGCCACTTCCGAACGAAGACCGAGCGCTGATCCACACTCTCCTGCATCGGAGGACGCAGTTTGCAAGGAAGGTCGCAGGCTCGGCCATTGAGGAGCAGGTCGTCGCCTCGAATGTCGACGTCGTGTTTCTCGTGACAGGGCTGGATGGCAACTTCAGCCTGAGGCGTATCGAGCGATACCTGACCGAAGCGTGGTCAAGCGGTGCACAGCCGGTCGTCGTGCTCAACAAGGCCGACCTGTGCGATGACGTCGCGGCTCGGGTCAAAACTGTCCAGTCGGTTGCCCCGGGCGCCCCCGTGCACGCAGTGAGCGCTGCTCGGAACGAGGGTGTGGACGTTGTGCGAGGTTACCTCACTCCCGGACGTACGATTGCGTTCCTCGGTTCTTCCGGCGTGGGGAAGTCGACCATTATCAACCGCCTGCTAGGCGAGGACCGCCAGGAGGTGCAGGCCGTCAGCAACGCCGTGGGCAAGGGACGTCATACGACGACTAGCAGATCGCTCCTGCTTCATCCGGACGGCGGCATGATCATTGACACGCCCGGGATGCGGGAGCTCCAGTTGTGGGCAAGCGAAGACGACGTCGAGCAGAGCTTCACGGACATCGAACTGCTTGCAGACAGGTGCAGGTTCAGCGACTGTACGCACACCACTGAGCCGGGGTGTGCCGTCGTAGCGGCCGTCGACAACGGCTCGCTCGACGAAGGCAGGTATCGAAGCTACACAAAGCTGCAGAAAGAGGTCCAGAGGCTTCAGCGGTTCCAGGAACTGCGGGAGCACACCCGGGGCGGAGGAGACCTCAGCAGGGTACATGGTACGCGGCAGATTCTGGAACGGATACGTGAGCCCACCCGGGGTCGTCGAGACTTTGGCGGAGTGAGCATTGTTGACAGAGACGAGAGATGACGCACAAGGAACAGACCGTCGAACAGGCAACACTGGACGAAGTGGCACACCGCTACGGCGGGCCTCCGGCCAAAGCCGGCGCTGCTGTGCGCGTTTGCCTCCGTGGAAAGGCGAATCATACTGGGCTGAACATTAGCACCGTTTGGCGAGGGGAGGAACCATGAGACCAAGAAGAGCAGTGGCGGTCGTGCTGACCGCAGGAATAGCGATGGCGGCAGTGATGGGTGCGGGATGTCGCCCGAAGGCAGTCAGCACGCTCAGGAATGGGCTGCCGTCCATCGTCGTTCAGACCATCCGCGAGGAGGACTCAACGCTGCGCTACTCTATAAGGGCTAGCTGTCCGCAGTTGCGGGGGACGCTCCCTGTGGGTGCCCTCGAGAAGGTCAACAAGGCAATCGTGGACATGGTGATGCCGGACATCGCGGGACTGAAGCAGAATGCCGCTGACGATGCGTCATGGGCGGCCAAGAACCCCCCCGAGGCAGCCCAGCTGCTTGTAGACCAGAGTAACTTCCTGAACGCCGAGTACGAGATTCCCTACCTGACGAACGACCTCATCAGTGTCCGCATCCGGTTCGAGACGTACTCCGGTGGGGCACATGGCATGTCGTATACCCGCGTCCTCAACGCGAGGCTCAGTGATGGCGAAGCCATCGATACCGAGGGCCTGTTCGTCGACGGGAAGCAAGGCCTGCAGTGGCTGTCGCAGTACTGCGCCACAGACCTGAAGCGCCAGTACGGGGCAGACTACGAGGGGCTGAAGAGCTTCGTCGACGATGGAACGGCGCCCACGGCGGACAACTTCACGAGCGTGTCGCTGGAACCGGGCGGGCTGGTTGTTTCATTCGACCCCTACCAGGTGGGTCCGTATGCTGCCGGTCCACGCGAAGTCCATGTTCCGGCAGGCGAGGTCCAGTCGATGCTGGCAGTCACGCTTTCGCCGGACGCCTTCAGCCTGGTGCTGGCACCGAACGACTGAGTTCCGGGGCGCGGTGTCCTCATGCGTTCTGACTGCAGAGATGACCGTTGAGGCGATGGTGCAGGGCACGCGTGCCGAGTGCCTCGGCGATGCGTGGACCGCACTTGGGGTTCGTCGGCTCTGGTCGGAGCAGGGTGCTCTGAGCATCGTCCATGCCCGTCTCCAGGCATCACAGGGTCGCCGATCGTTGCGACGCGCGTTGCGACGAGGGGCACAGCGCTTGGCCAGTCGTGCGCCCTGCGTATACTATGGTAGTCAGCCCAATGCAATGAACTGGTTCCGAGGAGTACGACATGCATGAGACGACCGAGTACATCCACCTGTTCGACGACGCCGTCAGGGCCTTGTTCTCCGACGCCGTGCGCATCACGCTGCGGGACCCGTCCGTTGCGGCGTTTTTTGTGCGGATGCGACGCTCACAGCGTGCGGCAGAACGCCGCCGCGCCCTGCTTGCAGAAGAAGGGGCGCATGTGCCACCGTTCATGATCATCAGCGTGACGGGCCGGTGCAACCTCTCATGCGCAGGCTGCTATGCCCAGGTGCAGCAGCGGCAGGAAGAACCTGACATGACGCCCACGGAGCTCCTAAGTGTCGTCCAGCAGGGGCACGACCTCGGCGTCGGGATCATGCTGCTTGCCGGCGGCGAGCCGCTGGCGCGAGCGGACGACCTCCTGACGATTGCGCGCGAGGTCCCTGATGTCATGTTCCCGGTGTTCACCAACGGGACGCTGCTGGATGAACCGCTGGTACGCCGAATCCGCAGACAGCGCAATGTGGTCCCCGTCATCAGCCTTGAGGGGCACGCCGCGGAGACAGACGCGCGTCGGGGCGAAGGCGTCGCCGGGCAGGCGCAGGCGGCCATCGCGCGGATGCGCAGGGCCGGCATCTTCTTCGGGACGTCACTGACGGTCACCCGTCTGAACATCGACACGGTCCTCGACGAGAAGTACCTTGGCAGTCTCCTCGACGTAGGATGCAGGCTGTTCTTCTTCGTCGAATATGTTCCGGTGCACGAGGGCACCGAATCGCTCGTGTTGGACGGTGCCCAGCGTGCGCGGCTGGCCACGGCTGTCGCTTCACTGCAAAAGCGGTTGCCTGGCTTGTTCATCGCATTTCCTGGCGACGAGGAGGCACTCGGCGGCTGCCTGGCTGCAGGGCGCGGGTTCATCCACATTAGCCCGTCAGGGCGGGTGGAGCCGTGTCCGTTCGCTCCGTATTCCGACGCCAGTGTCCGGGACGTGCCGTTGCGTGACGCGCTGGCGTCGCCCCTGCTCATGGCCATCCGGGACAACCATGACAAGCTGACTGAAACCAGCGGCGGCTGCGCGCTGTGGTCACAGCGCGAGTGGGTGTGGTCGCTGATTGTGGACGTGGATGAGGCAGACGCCACCTAGCGGGGACAACCACGTGAGAACGACAGACGCTTTCTTTGGACGCGTCTGGAGTCTCGCGGCGACGGTACCACGCGGCAAGGTGACGACGTATGGTGCCATCGCGCGTGCGCTGGGCAGTCCCGGAGCCGCCCGGACGGTAGGCTGGGCAATGCGGGCAACGCCCGCTGAATCAAGTGTGCCATGCCACCGAGTGGTCAAAATGACCGGTGAACTGTCCCCAGAGGAAACGTTTGGCGGGCCCGGTGTCCAACGGTCGCTGCTGGAGAGTGAGGGAGTCACGTTCGATGCGCAGGGATGCGTCGACATGAAGCATCATCTGTGGATACCCGCGTGAAGGTCAGACCAGCTCGTGCACCATCCAGACATTAGGCTCGACGTAGACGCCCGTGTCAGCGTCGCGGTCCACGAGGACCGGGACCAGGGCTCCCGGGACGATGTACTGGCCGGAACCAGGAAAGCGAAGCCCCGTCCACTCCTCCCATTCGGCCACGTTGCCGACGATGCGCATCGAACGCGGGCACGTTCGAACGACGGTGGCGCCCAGATTAGTGTGGACACGCATCCAGGCGTCGAACAACTTGCCGTCACCACGCGTCCAGGTGACATACTCGTCGATCGGGATGAGAGGATACTGCGACTTGAGGTTTGGCCGCACGGGCGCTATCAGGCGTTCGAGTCCGGAGCGGCTGCCAATGTCCCGCATCGCCTGCACGACCCATGAACTCAGTCCTTTGCCCTGGAAATCGTGGGTAATGGAGATTTGAAGCGCAGACAGCGTGTGCGGAGAAACACCCTGCGCGCGGTCGTTGAGCCCTTGTGCGATAGCCCAGTCGAATCCGTCGTCGGGCAGTGACCGGGGGGTGCCACGCCAGGCGAGAGGGATGCCGTTGGCCATGGCCACGAGACGTCCCGTTCGGTTCTCCATCAGACCGAACTGGAAGTTGGGGAAGACGTCGTACAATCTGTTCCAGCGGCTGTCCGAGACTGCGTCGTGGAACATGAACTCCGGCCACGGCTCAGAGCTGACCTGATCCATGATTTCGCGAAGGTCTGGGTGCTCGGCGTACGTGACTACTGTAAACTCGTCTCTGTTCATGTCATTCCTCGTACCAGCACTATAGGCAGTGGAAGCAGTCCGTCAACGCGTACCCATCAGTGAGGCTCTTGAGTTTCGCTGGAATGCGTCCATGCTCTTGAGGGCTGGGAGGATCGGGTGAACGATGCAAGGCAGCGACTGGAGTCCATAGACGAGTTCAGAGGGTTTTCTATCCTGCTCATGGTGCTGGCCAACTATCTGGCCGGTCCCCACGTTGTTCCGGCGTGGCTGAAGCACGCGCCCGACATAGGATTCACCGTCATCGATATCATCGCTCCGATGTTCATTGCGGCCATCGGACTCACATTTGGGGCCTCGTTCCAGGCCAGGCTGGCCAGAGATGGCAGGCGCAGGACGATCGAGCATTTCCTGTCCCGGAACCTTGCTCTCATCGGTATTGGTGCTCTTTTCACGGTGCTGGGAAATCTCTCCGGACTCACTGCCGACCGGTCGGACTGGGGACTGCTACAGGCTATCGGCTTCGCGGGGCTTGTCGCCCTTCTCTTCATTGGAGTGCCAGCGCGCCTTCGGTGGCTTGTAGGGCTCTTGTTGCTGGTCGCCTACCAGTTCCAGCTCAACAGTTTCTGGCTGGCAAGTGTCCTGAGTTCCACGCATGGGGGGCTCGAAGGCGCTCTATCGTGGGGGGCCATGCTGGTCATGGCGACCGCGCTGGGAGACCTGTTCCATGATGTCCCAAAGGGAAGGCGCTGGTTTCCCACGGTGTCAGCGGGCGTCCTCGCCCTTGGTCTCCTTCTGACGTTCATCGTTCCGGTAAGCAAGAACCGTGTCTCTGCCAGCTATGTTCTGATGACATTGGGAGCAAGTGACTTGGTCTTCTGGTGTTTCCATGTGTTCGACGAGCATCTTGGCCGCTCGATACCCATCCTCAGGGAGTGGGGACGCAACTCTCTGTTGCTCTACGTCATGCATGGCGTTCTTCTGGGCGTCTTCGTCATGCCGCAGGCACTTGGCTGGTATGAGCTGGCTCCTGCATGGCTTGTAGTGCTCCAGGCACTCTTCATAGTCGGAACGCTGAGCTGGGTTGGGTGGGTGCTGGACCGCAGGCATTTCCATTTTGCCTTGTGATGCCGGCAGGGAGGAGGAATGGTGGACGAGTACGCGGAAGTCGTTGTGGTTGCAGGGCACGCTGAGGCCGAGCGCATCGTGCAGGCTCTTGGAGCCGCGGGCATAACCGCGTTCTTCGACGCGACAGCGGGCCTCGAAGGGATGTTCCGGGTCATGGCCGTCGGGTCTCGGCTTGTTGAGGCACGGGAGGTCGCGAGCACGTTTCAGAGCTGTGAGTGCCAGCAGGAAGGAAGCCCCGACGAACCCGAGGTCCACAGTCAGACTGGAAAACGCCCGCGCCGCCGAGGAATCGTTGAGTAGCGCCGGACAGGGCAAACGTCCAGATCAGAGGCGCGGGCCCCTGGTGCAGCACGGTGACCTCACGAAGGATAGGAGATAACGCATGGAGACATCAGGCGCGCTTGCGGGCATCGTCTGCCGCGAACTAGAGCCCGGACTCTGGCCGCAGTTGGAGACTCTGTTCGGCGAGAACGGGGCATGCGGCGGCTGCTGGTGCTGGTGGTGGCGCCTTGCGGGGGTCGAACACTGGGAGGACGTGAAGGGCGAGGTAGCACATGAGCGACTGTGCCTGGCGGTTCAATCCGGGAGGGCGCACGGGATGCTGGCATTCGATGGTGAGACACCGGTGGGGTGGTGTTCATTCGAGCCGAGGGCTTCCCTGCCACGGCTGGAACGTTCGCCTGCATTCAGGGGCACGCCCGCCACCGGCGTCTGGTTCGTCGGATGCTTCTTCATCCGGCGTGGCTGGAGGCGGCGGGGGCTGGCAGAGGTGTTGCTGGAACGTGCGCTCGAGGTAATGGAGCGTGACGGAGCTCGTGTCGTCGAGGCTGTGCCGAAGGAGACGCATGAGCACTCTCAGCCGGACGCGTTTCTGTTCACGGGCACGTACAGGATGTTCGAGAGGCATGAGTTCCGTGCCACTGTGGGCGCGCGCGGGGGGACCACCGTCATGAGGCGGGAGTTCATCCCGAGAGGGAGACAGTGACAGCGACTGGTGTCCCGGGTATCGTTCCGGAGACACCCCTCGTCTGTTCCTGGAGCGGAGGCAAGGACTGTTCGCAGTCGCTGATCTGGGGCGTCAACATGCTGTTCCTCATGTATGCCGGGCTCGACATCCTGGGCGTGATGGTTGTGAAGGCGGCATTTACGGGGGCGCACTGCGAGGTGGTGAATTCGGCGTAACCTTCGCGAGGGGGCGGACGTAAACAAGGTGGACAGTCGGTCAGTGTTCTTAGAAGACCGGCTGCGTGGGTAAGGAGCAGATATGGCTGACCAGGACACTCATAGGACCCGTTCCTCGATGGCGAACCTCGGCATCCTGCTGATCGTCGTCGGCATCGTCGTCCTCGCACTGCAGTATGTTCATGTCGACATGAGCTGGCTTCCGGAGCGCTGGGCCGAACTGTCATGGCCACTGCGCATTATCGTACCCGGACTTGCGTTGTTCGTGGTGGGTCTGGTGCTGCCGGACCGGGCCGGCGAGGGTCTGTCCGGGTTGGGGCTGGTGGCCGCGGCAGTGGGCACCCTGCTCTGGTATCAGGGCATCACTGGCACCTGGGAAACCTGGGCATATGCCTGGGCACTTGTGTTCCCGGCTGCGGGAGGACTCGCAGGCATCATCCATGGGACGTTGCACGCGAACTGGCGGCACGTGCGTGACAGCCTCGGCGGATTCGTGTTCGGCATCGTCATGTTCCTCGTCCTTGGCTTCGTGTTCGAGAACTGGCTGGGATTCGAGGGATTTGGACTTGGTCGGATTGCTGCCTGGGTTCCAGGAGTGATCCTGCTGGCAGTGGGCGTCACAGTCCTCTTCGCCGGCACTCCTGGTGAACGCAGCTCAAGGCGCGCCGAGCGCGAGCAGCGTCACACCGAGCGCGAGCAGAGATGGGCAGAGCGTCGTGCGGCGCCCCAAGCATGGACGAACACGCCGGTCGCGCCTCCGGAGGAGAAGAAGATGGAGACCATAATCCCCCCGGAACAGCCGAAACCCGAGGACAAGCAGCCTCAGTAGACGTCGGACACGTCGTTCCTCTTTGGACGGCCTCGCGCCGTATGGTTGGGAGAGGAGTACAGCTTCCACGGCGGGGCAGAGCCTAAAAGCGTGAGGCGAGGAGGCGAGCGAGAGCCTCGAGGGCGACGATCGGTTGGGGTATCGTTCCGTTGGTATTGGCGTTCAGCGTGTAGAGGAGCGTAAACACTGTTTCGTTTTTCCGCACGAGCAGGGCGGCTGCGTCGGTGTTGGAGTACCGTGCCGAGGCATCTCCGACGACTGCCGTTCCTTCGTCGTCGACCAGTCCAGTGGTTGCCACCTTGTCCCTGTACCAGGCGTATGCCTGGTCACGGACCACAGGACTGCTGTACTGCAAAAACTGCCCTCCGAGAAATGTGACGGAGCCGCCGCCGCGGAAATCGACGATGATGCCGCTCCTTGCCCCGGCGAGCTCCTTGCCCTGGCTGTCCGTGCTTTCATCAGGGAAGAACACGAAGGTCTTGCCGGCGTACTGGACGTCCACAGCAGTCCCCAGGCCGGTGGCCTCGAAATCTTCAGGTGTCAACGTCACGCCGGGCAGGACGCTGATAGGCTTGTCCAGCGTCGTCCCACGCAGAGCCGAGATAAGCGTGACCGTGCCTCCGCTGACGAGGGCGAGCACAATCAGAATGGTGACGACTGTACGCATGCGTTTGCGGTTCACGGTTACCTCCAGGTGCTCACCATCAGTATAGGACAGCTCATTGCTCGAGCAATGCCTTCAGCGCATCAGCAGATGGCGGACGAGGACGAGGAGAGCGAGGTGAGCCGGGTAGTATGCATAGAACAGTTCCGGCAGATGGTGCATGTGCAGCCGGGGCGGCCAGAGAATGAACGGGATGCTGGCCAGTGCATAGATCTGAGACGGCCAGAACAGGATCCCGGCGAGCACGTGCAGGAGTCCGTGGCCGACGGCGATCCCCTCTCTGTGCTGAAACAGCACGAAGCTCGCCAGGCACAGCACAACGCCATAGATGCCGTAGTCCGGACCCACGGCTGGCAGCCAGAGCTGTATGGCAGCCAGGCTCAGTGCAAGGGCGACCGCCCACCACCGACGGTGGTCCCATCCCCAGATAGCCAGCAGTCCCAGCAGCAGTGTGGCAAAGATGTTGAGCG
>JAPLGK010000034.1 GCA_026390195.1 Caldisericota bacterium | reverse complement strand
GGAACCAGTGAGTCGAGCCTCATTCAGGTCCTGAACCGAGTACTCGATCCAAGAACTGGCGACACGCAGCAATTCACGCTTCCTGCTGGGACCCTCGAGTCGGGCGCCACCTACTACTGGCGCGTGCTTGCGGGCGCAGGGGAGGATATCGCTACACCGCCGTTCATGCACTTTACGACAGCGCCGTAGCGGACTCTCCGACAACAACGCAACAGTCAAGAAGCCCCTCGCCACATCAGGCGAGGGGCTTCTTCGTTCATACGACAACTGCCCCCGGTTCACGCCCGGGGGCAGCAGAGAAACTGGATACAGGAGCAGTTACGGCCAGTAGGTGAACGAGATAGTCTGCGAAACCGGTTCCCAGCCAAGGTCGAGGCTCACGTTCTCGGCCACTGCCCGCAGGGGAAGGAAGGTGCGACCCTTGACAATCATGGGTGCGACGTCCAGAGCAACAGGCTTGCCGTTGACAAGCGCCGTCTTGCTGCCGATCGTCAGGGCGACGGTTTGGCTGCCCAGCATGACCGTAGCGGTCTTTCTGGTCGCATTCCACCGGACGGAGCCACCGAGCGCTTCGATGAGGGCGCGGATGGGAAGCAGGGTGCGGCCGTCCTTGATGAAGGGGACAGCATCCAGGGGGAACGAGACACCTTCGAGCATCCCCAGCGTGCTTCCGACGGTCAGCGTTCCGCTCATGGCAATGTATCTTGTACTACCCGCGCGAATGCGGGTTGTCATAATATCCCACGATACCGCGTTGCCGCGGCTGTCGCGGGCTGTCACCGTGTTGGTGTTTGACCCGACCACCAGCGGAACGCGCGAGGCGAAGGCCCCATCCGCCCCGACCGCGACCTCTGTCCCGTCGATGGTCAGTGACGCCACACCGGACCTTGCGTCGAGGACAGTGCCACTGATCACGAGTGACGCATTCGCCGTGCTCCGGGGTACAGCCTCAAGAGTGACCTCTGGTGGCCTGCTGTCGACAAAGACGGTCAGTTTGCGGCTGGTCGTGTTGCCAAATGCGTCCGACGCAACAAGTATGACGTCGTTGGGCCCTTCCGTCAGGGCAAGGTCATACGTCTGCCAGCCCACGCCGGAGCCGCCTGTCACCGTGACGCCGTTCTGCACGATTCCCACGGTGGCCCACCCTGAGTCATCGTATACGTCCGTCACAAGGGAATACCGACGGCTGCTGCTGGAACCGGCGACAGGTATCCCTGCCGACGTTTCGAGACCGGGCAGCCGGATAACCGGGCCCATCATGTCCCCAATCGGAAGGACCATCAGCCTCATGTCGAAGTAAGCCCAGGTTGGATGAGCATTGTCTTTCGTCCCTCCTGCGGCAATCTGTATGGTGATCTGCTGTCCTGCGTAGAGGCTGAGATCCAGGTTCACCTCCCGCCACCCCGTCGAGACCGCATACCCAGCCGGGGGGTTGCTTCCAAAGGCATCCATGGAGAACTGGGCGATCACGGCCCCTTGCGACGACAACGTCACGACGTAGCTGAACTCGTCAAACAGAGCGTAGTCCATGGTGAACATGTTGTACGCAAATGCGATGGTGGGCGTCAGGACGGTGAACGTCTTGGCGATAGAGTTCGGGCCGAGCGGCTGCGAAACGTCGAATAGCACAGGAGTCCCGAGCACCGCCATGTAGTCGCCCCAGTACGGCTGCGTGTATGCGTCAGCAGCCGACACACTTACTGCGTCAGGACTGGATAACACGATCCAGCCATCCAAGTTTCCGCCTTCGAAGCCCACATCGACCAGTTCGCCCGCCTTCGCGGGCAGGATACCACCAAACGCCGAGAACACGAGTGCGAACACCAGCACAACCGCTAGCAGTGCAGGACGCAGTCTGAACATCTCTCTCCTCCTTGGTCGTCTCATGGGTCGAAATAGCCGGCTGAAACGTACACAGCCGTATCCATCGCATACACTGATACTCTGGTGTCATTCTAGATGAGGTCGCGCCGTTTGCAAGCTTTCCCCCCGACGGCAACTCCCCCCGACGGCATTGCCGTCGGGGGGAGGATTCCGCGAGTTGTAATGCTGTGCGTTATGGCCAGTAAGTAAACGAGACGGTCTTGGAGACCGGTTCCCAGGCAAGGTCGAGTCCAAGGCTCTCGGCGATAAAGCGCAGGGGCAGGAAGGTGCGGCTGCCGATGATCTCCGGGACTACCTTGTCATTTGTCGCATCGATCGGCACAGATTTGCCATTCACGAGTGCCGTGCTCTTGCCGACTTCGAGCACCACGGAGCGCTCTCCAAGCACCACGGTCGCGGTCCGCGTCTTCGCGTCCCACATGACCTTGCCGCCCAGCGTCTCAATGAGGGCACGGATGGGAAGGAGCGTACGACCATTCTTGATGACGGGGGCAGCGTCCATAGCTACAGGCATGCCGTTCACGTCCATCTCTGCCTTGCCGATGGTGAGAGTGACCGTCTTGTAAGATGGATGGGGCTGTGCGAAGTTGAGTTCCACCTGGACCTCACGGACGGTCTTGTTGCCCATGTTGTCGATGGCTATGATCACAAACGTGTTCACGCCCTTCTTGAGCGTGACGGGGTGGTTGAAGGTCCCATCAAGGTAGGTGGCATCGTCCACGTCATTCACTGTAAGCGAGCGGAGACCACTAACGGGATCCACGACAGAACCCGTCAGAACATACGCCGGCACATTGACCGGTGTCGCAGGTGTTGTCACGTCTACAATGGGGCCATGGGTATCGACCAACAACAGGAACGACTTGACCGTGGCGTTGCCTGCAGTGTCCTCGGCAGTAATCTGGATGCTGTGCATCCCATCCGCAAGATTCAGGCTGAGCGGGCTGACAGAGGGGACACGATTCAGAATGATGGTGCCATTGTCCCTGACCGTCATCAGCACCACGGAACCCGACGTATCCATCGCTTCAAACGGTAGAAGCCAGGGGTTCAGCGACGTGTACACCAGGCCACCCATAACCGTAGGGAGGTTCAGCAAAGGCGGAGTAACATCCGCGAATGTCACCTGGAGCGTGTGGTCTGCCACAACATGATGGAACGTGAATCCAACCAAAGCCTGAACGGCAACTCCGTCGACGGCGACTTTCACAACATTGAGTCCGGCCGATGACGGCATGAACGTGAACGACTGATCTGAGCCAAAGGGAACGCTGACGGCACCAGAAGGGGCCACAATGCCAGAGCCGATGGCCGTTGCCAGAATGGTATGGACCGTGGCGGCTTCGAACGAGCTGACGTTGTTCGCATTGTCAAACGCATACACGTTGGCATCAGTAGCATCGGCAGGGATGACATAGGATGTCGTCGCCGGGGAGACCATCTTGTGATGAGAACCTGTCCCGTTGGTGTACCAGACGTCGAAGCCCCAGATGCCACTGCTCGGAGCAGCGTCGGAGATGGTCCAGTTGACCTGGCGTCCCGAGGGGATCGGGTCAATCGACGTTATCGTCACAACCGGCGAGACAGAATCCAGTTTCACGGGGAAGGTCATGACCTGCGAGGCGTTGGGAATAGTCTGTCCAACGATAGTCGCGGGCTGCGCCACATACCTCAGGTAGTACTGGCCGTCCACGACAAAGCCGGTACCGGCCGAATTCTCGCCGCGCCACTCCCAGGGGACTTCATTGCCAGCGTAGTATCCGGCAGCCTTGGGGAGCCCGGTAACGGTCTCGATGGGCTTGATGACATTCGTCCCATCGGTGATGGAGATAT
>JAPLGK010000127.1 GCA_026390195.1 Caldisericota bacterium | reverse complement strand
GTGCTGTTCGACACGATCTTCGTCACATCGACTGCAATCATCGTCGCCCGGAACCTGTTTACCAAGCAGGGCAAGATTGGCATATCCCTTCTGGCAATAGGCCTGTCTGCCCTCCTGACGGCCTCGCTTACGCCGTACTATATCAGTTTCATCAGGCTCCCGAATCAGGGCCTTGCTACCATCGCCTACTACATCGTAACATACCTGCTCTTGTATGTTCTGATCGCCGTTCCCGCCATCATCCTCTCGTCGGTCATCAAGATCACGATCACAGGACTGCTGTTGGGACTGGTGACGCATCTTCTACCCGTTTCCCTCTCGGCCGCTCTCGTGGGCGAAAGCCGAGTCTACCCCCTGATGACACCCCTGTTTGCCAGACTGCCTCCAATCGATGTCCAAGCGCTGGGAAGCTGGCTACGTAATCTACTGCCCGGAAGCCACTAGGGCACCTTCAGGAACCCCGACGCTGCACCTTGTCGCGTGTGCCGGGTTCCACGTGAACGACAACCTCCGCAACAGTTGAGACAGGACCTTGATACGCTTCTCAATTCCCTGGTTGTTCAGCCTTGTCCCCCATCGGAGGCTGTTGGGGCGACAGTCCCCTTCAGTAGCACCGATGCTGTCTCAAGGTCCCTCGTTGACAATTGGCCCGGCCCCAGCTAGGCTGTATTCAACAGATATAGGTGCTGTGGGAGCCGAGCCAGCAAGACCGCCTGCCATTGGGAGGAGTCATGGATGACAAGTTTGCACGAGAGGGTCTGACTTTCGATGATGTCCTGCTGATTCCCGGAAAATCGGACGTCCTGCCGCGCGACGTCGATCTTGGAACGCAGCTTACGCGCTCGATCCACTTGAACATCCCAATCGTCAGCGCTGCCATGGACACTGTCACGGAATCCACGATGGCAGCAGCAATGGCGCTGGAAGGCGGCATTGGCTTCATCCACAAGAACATGCCCGTCGAACGCCAGGCTGCAGAAGTCGTCACGGTCAAGTCCATCTGCATGCACACACCTTCCTCCATAGCTCACCTCGATCCACGGCAGACTGTTCTCGAAGCGCACGATCTGCTGGAGCGGTTCAACGTTTTCGCACTGCCACTTATGGAGGGACGCCGTCTGGTCGGCCTCGTCACTCCCTCAGATCTTGCTTTTGAAGAGCCATCAACTCTTCTCTCGCAGCTCCTTCACGCGAGCTCGAAGATCGCAATCCCGCCGGGCCTGGATGCGCCCAGCCTCTCCACACATCTTGCAAAGTGGGGGATACGGGAACTTGCCTTGGCCGATGCAGATGGGCAATTGGCCGGTTTTGCGACAATCGACGAGGTTACGCGGACGCTGGCATGTCCCGAGGCTGTGACGGACGACAGAGGCAGACTGCTTGTGGGAGCTGCAGTCGGTGTGGCAACCGACTTGCTCGCACGAGCCCGCTCGCTTGTCGGAGCAGGGGCCGACCTGCTCGTGCTTGACAGTGCTCACGGTCATTCCCTTGGCATCGTCAGAGCCGTAGCGCTCCTCAAACAGGCGTTCCCCGGCGTCCCCATCCTGGCAGGCAACGTGGCGACACCGGAAGCTGTCCGCGACCTGGTCATCGCGGGAGCTGATGCGGTCAAGGTCGGCATAGGTCCGGGTTCGATCTGCACGACCCGTATCGTGGCAGGGGTCGGCATGCCCCAGATAACCGCCATCTACGAGTGCTCCCAGGAGGCCCAGCGTCATGACGTTCCCATCGTCGCCGACGGAGGTATCCGGTACTCCGGCGACATAGCAAAAGCTCTTGCAGCCGGAGGCAGCACAGTCATGCTCGGCGGTCTTCTCGCTGCCACAGTCGAAAGCCCTGGTGACGTCGTCACGGCAGGAAACAGACAGTATAAGACCTACCGCGGCATGGGATCCCTTGGCGCAATGGAGCAGGGAAGCAGCGACCGGTACTTTCAGGATACCCGGTTCAAGCTGGTGCCTGAGGGTATCGAGGGCCGCGTTCCCCTGAGGGGTTCGGTCCACGACGTCCTGTATCAGTTGCTGGGCGGACTCCGAGCAGGCATGGGCTATTGCGGCACGCCAACAATCGACCTTCTGCGAAGTGAATCCCGCTTTGTCCGAATCACAGGGGCAGGGCTTCGCGAGTCTCATCCCCATGACGTCGACATGACGAACGAGAACCCCAACCACCGTGCAGAATGAACTCCGCAGCGAAGCACGAGCTTGTTCTCATCCTGGACTTCGGCGGTCAGTACACACAGCTCATCGCACGTCGAGTCCGCGAACT
>JAPLGK010000078.1 GCA_026390195.1 Caldisericota bacterium | reverse complement strand
CTGTTCATCGTCAACAAGGCGGACCGCGATGGGGCAGACCGTACGGCAACGCAGGTCGAATCTGCCCTGCAACTGTCGATGACGACGGGCTGGAATCCGCCCGTCCTCAAGGTGTCGGCCGAACTGAACACGGGCATCGACAGCGTTGTGGACACGATTGAACGGCACCACACGCATCTCGTGGCCTCTGGGAAGCTGGACGCACTCAAGATGCGGATGGCCAAGCTCGACGTGCTCGAGAATCTCAAGGCGCGCCTGGCAGATACTATGAAGCATCAGCTAGACCACCCGTCAGTTCAGGCCGAGCTGGAAAAGGTCGCCAGCAAGCAGAGCGACCCATATTCGCTGGCAGACATCATTGTTGAGCAAAGCTGGAGGGACGCATGAACCTGAAGAACATCGATCATATCGGGATTGCCGTTTCCAACCTGCAGGAGTCGCTGTCATTCTGGGAGACGTCTCTGGGTATCGAGCTGCACGGCATCGAAGAGGTGGCTGAACAGAACGTGAGAACGGCGTTCCTGCCCGTGGGCGGCACCGAGATCGAGCTGCTGGAGCCTACCAGCGCAGACAGCTCGGTTGCCAGGTTCATCGAGAAGCGCGGCGAGGGTCTGCATCACATCGCGATCCGAGTCGATGACATCGAAGCGGCTCTCGCGGAGCTGAAAGCCAAGGGTATCCAGTTGATCGATGAGACGCCTCGCAACGGTGCGGGCGGGGCGCGGATAGCGTTCGTTCACCCCAAGGCAACGCACGGCGTTCTGCTTGAGTTGTGCGAGAGGAAGAAGTAGCGCAGAGGGTATCTGAAGGAAAAAGCGCCCCGGGAGACCGGGGCGCTTGCCATTCATGCGACTAAGGTGCGACGGAACGTCTAGAACACGAGCGGGACGTAGCCGTTTCGGATGCACTCCGAGATGATACCTCCCACCTGATCGATCTCGCACCCCAGGCTCTTGATGGCATTGCTCACGGCCGGGTCTTCTGCGAACGTATTGCAGGCCATGGGATGAGCAGTAACCTTGAAGACCTCGGCGCCAAGGTCCCTGATCTCCTTGTCTTCGGCAAGAAGTCGTTCGAAAGGACCAAAAAGAACGACGCGCACATCATCAAACCAGTGGTTGTCATGGGTGTTCTGGGCGTACATCAGGCCGGCCATGGCTTTCTCGCGTTCGGCCGTAGAGAGTATGATCAAGATTTTGCGTACTGGCTCCATTGCTTGCCTCCTGTTCCCCGGCGAGCACGCGCCGGGCCGCAAATACGTGTTCAGCATCCAACTACTACAATATATATAGCAGCGCAGCGTTTTGCGTCAATGATCCCAGGTGACAAGTCAGTGAATGGCAAGACGCGTATTCGTTCACATCACCGATGGCATCATGCAGGAAAGGCGGTATGCTTTGATATCGGTCAAGGAGGTTGCGACATGAGTGACAGGACAAGAATCTCGTTTGTCGGCGGGGGTGTGATGGCCAATGCCTTCGTCGAATCGCTCCTCGCCAAGGGTATTGCGTCTGAGGACGACGTGATGGTCAGTTCTCGCAGTTGGGCTACGCTCGAGGTCCTGCGTGAGCGGCACCACGTTCACACGACGCTCTCCAACCGTGAGGCAGTCCAGTTTGGGGACATTGTTCTCCTGGCGGTGAAGCCCCAGAATCTCGAGCGTGTCTTTGCTGACATCAAGGGAGCCATGCGGCCGGAACAAGTTCTGCTGTCCATTGTTGC
>JAPLGK010000201.1 GCA_026390195.1 Caldisericota bacterium | reverse complement strand
TGCTAAGGTAAACGGCGTTGATACTCCGATTGATTCGACGAATTCAAAGGTAGTCCCTGAGATAATCAACTCAAGAACAATGCTACCACTGAGGTTTGCTGCCGAGAACCTTGGCTGTGATGTTCAATGGGATGGAACGACAAAGACAATAACGGTGACTTACGGGGGTAACTCTTCCTGATCGTCAGTGCCGCTGCATTGCTTGAGACATTTTTGTGCACGCCCTTGAGAACCTGGAGGTAGGCGGCACTGTCACGTTCGCGGATACATGAAACACGACAGGCACCCAACCCAGAGTGCTCCACGTGATCACCTGTTATGCAACCTGCGACGCGCCAGGTGACGGTCACGGACCCGACTCCGTAGCTGCACCGTGTCACCTCACGACAAGACCGGGCGCCCGCAGGGGCGCCCGGTCTGCTGTCTAGGTACATGGGGCGCTTCGACAGTCCTACTCACGTTCCCAGCCGAGCCTGGCGCCCGACGGACGGAGTCCCCCCAGTTCCAGAAATGCCTGTTCGACGTTCATGACATGCGATTGGGCGTTCGCGCCCTGGTTGCGGAACACCATGTCGACGCACGCCTCCACGGCCGCCTGGGCGGTGCCGCCCGCGAGGACAACTGCTTCGATCCGCGTACGCACCTCGGAAAGGTAGGAGTGGTCTGCGTCGATGCGGCGCCGGATCTCGGTGCGGTCCCGTGTGAGGCTCCCATGACCTGGGACCAGCAGGTGGACCTCCATCGCCGCGAACATGCCGAGCGTCCGCTCAAATGCATCGAGCCGGTCACTCACGAACGGGATCTCAAGGTCGCTCAGGAGGTCCCCGGCCCACAGGCACGCAGCGTCGGGATCGTACACGGAGAGGTGGTCACGAGCGTGCCCGGGCGTGTGGAACAGCTGGACACGGACACCGCCGACCATGAGCCCGATGATGTGGTCGACGGTCTGGTCGGGCATGGGCGGGTCAAACGGGCCAGCGCGTGCAACGCCTTCTGCTTCATAGTAGCGCCCTATCCAACGCCGCGTTTGCTCCAGGTCGAGGGCGGTCTGAGCGATGTACGCCTGGTGGGTCACGACATGCGCGCCGGGGAACCGCGCCGCTCCCAGGCAGTGGTCCCAGTGGTGATGTGTGATCACGACCGTTTCAACCTTCAGCTGCTGCCCATCGCAGAATGCGGCGATGTCCTCGACCTCGTCGGGAAGGAGTGCCGGGTCAATGAGCGCAGCATGCCCGGCGTCGTGCAGGATGCCCGTGTTCATGGCATATCCACGACACTTCGCCGTCCAGAGGTGAGGCGTCAGCGCTTCGAAGTGCAGGCTCACGTCAGAAGACCCTGACCAAGGGGAGCACGTAGCGCCAGACCAGCACGACGAAGCCCGCACTGCCAGCCAGCACGAACAGGTGCCAGATCTCGTGGAAACCCACGACACCGGGCCAGGGATTTGGCTTCTTGATCGCGTACAGCAAGGCCCCGAAGCTGTAGGCGAGGCCTCCGGCCAGCATCCAGGCGATGCCGCCCCACCCGATGGCGTGCCGAAGCGGAATCAACGCCCACACGGCGACCCAGCCGAGCACGACGTAGAGACCCGCCTTGAGGCCCCGGGGAGCGTCGAGCCAGAAGACGTCGGTCAGGATGACGGCCCCGGCCAGTCCCCACACGGCCCAGCAGAGCGACGTGCCCACCCTGCCTCGCAGGGCAATGAGACACATGGGCGTGTAGGTGCCCGCGATGAGGATGGAGATGCTGACGTGGTCGAGCCTGCGCAGCATGACGTGGACCCTCGGACTGACGTCGAGCAGATGGTACACAGCGCTCGAGGAGTACAGGAGGACCATGCTGAGGCCGTAGACGAGGAAGGAGGGGGCCGCCTTGCTGCCACCACGGAGGACAGCTGCCCTGACGAGCAGTACTGTGACGACGATGGCGGCCAGGTCTCCGAGCAGATGCGAAATGCCGTTGAAGGGTTCCTTGAACTTGACCACGGGTGTCTCCTAGGTCGTCTTGCTCAGGGTGACGGTGACGGTACGCAGTTTTGCGTCGTACAGGATCTCCGCGCCCAAGGTCTCGCCGATGAAGCGGAGGGGAAGCATGGTCCTGCCGCCGCTGATGCGAGGCGCCACCTTCGGGTTGGCCGGATCGATGAGCACGTCAGTGCCATCAACCCGTGCCATCGGCTTGCCAATCCACAGCTCGACCTTCTTGCTGCCGATGAGCGTGACTTTCTGCTCCTTGGCGTTCCAGAGGACCTGTGCCCCTAGCGGTGTGGCGATATAACGGACAGGAAGGATAGTCCGCCCGTTCTCGATCACGGGCGCCGTCTCCATGGGGATGGTCACGCCGTTCATGACGACCGTGGGCCTGTCAATGGTGAAGACGAGGGTTATCCTGGTGATAGGGTTCGTGATGATGATGGGCTGTGCCTTGAGAGGCCCCGCCGGGTTGCTGACGTCCCCTCGGGTGTCCTCGCACATGACCCAGTAGT
>JAPLGK010000152.1 GCA_026390195.1 Caldisericota bacterium | reverse complement strand
GAAACGGGGCGCGTGCCAGTGCACTTAACTGCTCTCGATGCGTCCCAGAGCTTCCGTGTGAGGACGAATGTGGGGACGCCGCCCAGTTCGCTGCGCACTTCGGGATACTGGGCAGAACGATCTTCAAGCTGCAGCTCAATCATCCAGCGCTTGAATCCGATTGGACTCTCTGCGACGATATAGACCTCTTCCTCGCCCAGGACATCGATATGATGCTCCATTTTCGCTGCGAAGAGCTGAGCTCCGACCCGGAGGCCCCTCTTGATGGCCAGGGTATGCAGGCTCATACCAAGTTTGTTCGTGACGTGGCGGCTATTCACGATCCCCGCGATGACTCCATCGATGGAACCGACAAGCACGAATTCGTTGGCGACCCGATAGCGATACCATGCCAGCACCTCGGAATACATGCGGGCAGCAACAATGTCATAGTAGTCGGCCGATACGCCGATGAGAGGATAAATGGTTCCAAGCAGGATGCCGGTCTCCTCGCGTCTCGCCTCACGGACAACCATCTTCTCCCCAGAAGCAAGCGTAATGACTTTGCTCGGATAGGGCTTGAGTGGAATCTCCGGTGGTCTAAGTCTCTTCTCCAACTCGTCAATAGCCATGACGTACCTCCTCCTGCGCGGCTGATTGAGCCATCGCATCACATGAATCCTGGATCTTCGCGCACAAAACGATCTGCCGTACGTTCATTATGAGATCATCTCCTTTTACGGGGTTCCTCGTGAACCCAAGGTTTCGGAAACCATCTATGTGGCCAAAGCGTGTCCGTTCAGCTCTTGCCTTCTTCTTGATGAGTTCTTCATAGCGGTCATCCTCCCCGTGGGATACGAAGGCCCACATCACATCAACGCGTCTCTCAAGATCTCTGCTCATCAGCATCAGGAACACGGAATCAACATAGGCATCTGTAGAACAAGGTCCTCTTCATCGTACCTGTCTCCTCCGATGTAAACCGCATTTGCGGGAATAATCGAACTATATACATGGTTGTATACAAGTCAAGAAAGATCGGTAACTACTCAGCCTGTTGATAGAATAGAATGGTTCCTTGAAAGCCGAAAACTCGTACGCCAATATTCCAGGCTGAACCGGCTACCATCGAATACTGCCCTAATAGCTTCAAGGGCAGGGACCGAAGGCTTCTTGGCTGTAGAAACGTGGCCCCTTACTCAGCAGAACATGTGAGCACCTGGTCAGGGGTGCCACGAAGCATATCCACCGGTACCGTCCAGTCCCCCCGTATGGCCCTCTCGTCCAGAAGGCAGTGATCGCCATCTGGAGTGCAAGCACGTTCCTGGGACCGGCGCATCGCCTACCACCTCCATGCAACAAAATCGAAGTACAGGGCTCTTCAACATGAGCCAGTATATGTTTGTCCTCTTGACACGGATCGTAGTATCTTAGATGAGCCGATGCACCATTGCACGATCACAGCAAATCCCACATACTGTGGGCGCAGTGTCTCAGGAGAATGCTGGATGCCTTTTGTCGGCAAAGGAGACATATATTCATATCACGCGCATCTGGGCTGATGAATCAGGTGAGTCTCATTATAAGGATATCGAGATGGTCCTAGCCCCATCCGGACCTTTGGGATGGATGTCCACTCCCCTTCCCGTGGCGTCGATGATTCTTCGTGAGAACGAACCAGGATACGACTACGATTGGCATGTCGCACCTCAAAGACAGTACATCGTCATGCTGGCGGGTTCTGTAGAAATCCAGGCGTCTGACGGAGAGTCCAGAACATTTGGACCTGGTGATATCGTTCAGATGGAGGATGTCACCGGAAAGGGACACAAGTCCTGGTCCCCCGACGGCAACCCAGGAGATCGATTTTTCTCCCATTGCTTTAGCGATCAAAACCTCGTTGTTCCTTTCGGGAACTCTCTCAAGAAAGCGAACCCCGTGAAGCCGTTTCGGTTTGTCCACACGATTCGCTTGGATTGCGGAATACAACTCAAGAACTTGTAGTCTGCATCCACCGATTCTTGGCTATCTACCAACTCACTATCCTTTGCGCGAAGGATAGGATTCAGCACCACACCAAGAAATACCGCGAGGCCCAGCGCGGAGAGGTTCATAATACCGGGCTTGAAGGTTGCGCCACCGCAGCTTCCCGGCCAAAATGCTCCACCATAGTCACGATTGACATAGACACTATCACTGAAATGGCGCTGGGGATATGGGGTCGGCTGGTAGATAGACCCCGGCTGGTAAGTATGGAATTCACACCTGCGCGGGAACGACATGCCAAGGTGTAACGCTCTCGGGACGGTTCCGAAAGTGTACCACTCTCGCCGTGTTTGCTTCTTCAATAATATGAAAATGGAATACAAACGCCGGCATGCCAACGATCCATGCTGACACGAGTCACGTCCTTACACTGGATGCGTTCACATTGTCTTCACTTTCTCATGACTTACCTCTTGACATTTATCCACTCCTTAATATTATTAAGTTGCAAGTGAGCAAAATCCTACCAGGAGGCACGAGATGACTGACACGACAACGAGACTGATGGACATGGTGCATGGTGGCAAGCTGGACACGACAACGGCGCTGCTGGTCAACGTCGTCTGGAATCAACGACTTGTCATTCTTTAGGTGCAAGTGAGCAAAATCCCACCAGGAGGCACGAGATGACTGACACGACAACGAGACTGATGGACATGGTGCATGGTGGCAAGCTGGACACGACAACGGCGCTGCTATTCAACGTCGTTTGGACGGTCAGTGGCAAGCGCGAGTACATCATCAAGGACTGAACACACATCCAAGACCGGGAGGAAAACATGTCTCAAGAACACGAGAAGATCGAACGCATGGTCCAGCAAGGCAAGCTTTCACGTGCCGAGGCAGACGAACTGCTCGCGACCCTCGAACCGCGGGAATCCGGGCAGTCCCGCCCATCCATCCAGGGAACGCAGCCTCACACACGCCGGACGTTCCGAATCCACGTCGACGAAGCCAGCGGAGAGCATGTCGACTTGGGGTTTCCCATGGCGCTTGTGGGAGTCGGCCTGAACATCCTTGCTCGCAGAGGCAAGGCAACGATCGACATCGACGGCAAGGAAGTCCAGATCGACATCGAGGAGATCAGGCGCCTGATCGCGGACCCTGCCTTCGTCGGTGAACTCATAACCGTTCATACGGGCAACGGAGACACTGTCGTCCTGAGCGTCGAGTGAGGGCGCCATGAAGCGTCTCCCGACAACGTGCCCGTCCTGCGGGTCACAGCTGAAGATTGCCGAGCTGCACTGCCCTGCCTGTGGCACGACTGTGCGAGGAGCGTACCCGCTCGACCGGTTCGCAGCCCTGTCCGCCGAGGACGAGCTGTTCCTGCTGACCTTCCTGGCGGCCCGCGGGAATCTGAAAGAAGTCCAGGACCGTCTGGACCTATCCTACCCGACCGTGCGCGGCCGTCTGGACAAGGTGCTTACAGCGCTGGGACTCGTCGGTGACGACAAGCCCGCCGAGAAAGCCGCGCACAAACCTGACGTCATGGAACTGCTGGATAAGCTGGAAGCTGGCGACCTCAGCGTCGATGCGGTCCTGAAAACCATCAAGGGAGGAAGCGATGAGCCGGGCGAAGGAACGACTGAGTGAACTGAAAGACAAGGGACTCATCACGCAGGAGCAGTATGACGAACTGCTGCTAGCTCTTGGCACTGTCGAAAACGAGGTGCCGCAGGTGCTACAGACGCCTCGCCTTTCGGATGAGTCTGTGGCACCCATGCCCCCCGTGCTGCCGACGGCCCCCACACCGCCGGTGACTCCTTCGTCTGCGCCACAGGCCGTGGGCCGCCGTCTGAGTGTACGCCTGATCTCTGAGGACTTGCACGTGCACGGTGTCCAGGGGCTCCCAGCTGTCCGGGTCGTCCAGGGTCAGTCCGCCGTCCGGACCCGTCAGAACGGTGACGTTATCGAGGTCGAGTCAGGGCTGACGGCAGGCGAATTCCATGGCTTCTCGTTCAGCTTCGGGTTTGGCAGCGATGGCGATCCGGTGGAGCTCGAGGTGCCTGCCGACATGCTGTGCGAGCTCAAGACCGTGTCCGGTGACATCACCGTCAGCAATCTCAAGGGCGAAGTCGTCGTACGTAGTGTGTCCGGCGACATCGACGCCAGCACGCTGACACACCTCGCTTCCGCACAGTCGACGTCGGGCGATGTCAACTTGGACGAGTGCCTCGTGGATGGCGACATCGTGAGCAAGTCGGGCGACGTCGACATCCGGAACTCGACCATCCGTGGCATGCTCAAGTCGTATTCGGGTGATGTCTCCGTCCTCAACGCCGTCCTGAACGACGTCGACGTCCTCAGCTTCAGCGGGGACGTAAGCCTGGAAGGCGTGACCGTCCAGAGCGGTGCCCGCCTGAAGACGACCAGCGGCGACGTACGCGCAGAACTTGATCAGCACGATGTCATGGTGGACGTCGAGACACGGTCGGGCGAGGCAAGCGTCAGGGGACCAGGCGTCGATGTCGAGGTCCAGCGGCAACGTATCCCCGTGGGCCTGGCGACCGTCGAACTCTCGGTCCACACCGGCAGCGGCGATATCGAGGTCAGACTGACATAGTTCTCCTTCCGAAAACGGCGTCACCCGCCCCCGGTCGTCGCAGCCGGGGGTTCGCGTTCTCAAGAACGACATACGGCTTTCCTGGTCTGTCATTCCCGCGCATTCGGGAATCCAGGCTTCTTGTCTGCGCCACACCCTCTCAAGAGGGGTTGCAGTGCACGGCGAAGGTGTAACAATCTCGCTGGAAACGGAACCGTCCCGAAGTGTAACATTCTCATCCCCATGGCCCGTCTGCTCACCACGAGTTGGCATGGTACAACGTCATCACGTTCATTCGACCTGTTCTCAGATATACTGTCGGTACCAGGAACCGTGGAGGAACCAATGCTGGCTGACGGCAACTATCTGAGCGTATGCGCGTATGACTGTCCCGATTCGTGCGGCATGGCCGCAACCTGCAAGGACGGGCGGCTCGTGGAGCTGGAGGGGCGGAAGGACAACCCGTACACGCGCGGCTTTGTCTGTCACAAAGGGCGCCGCTGGGTCCGTGATCTGCGGGGGCAGGACCGTCTGACATCGCCCCTGGCACGACGGAACGGCAAGTTCATCCCTATCGGCTGGGACGAGGCCCTGGACATGACGGCACAGGCAATCCGGTCAGCCGTCCTCCGTCACGGTCACCAGTCCTTCCTGTTCTACGAGGGTTCCGGCAACCTCCTCTTGGGCAACAAGGTCCAGCGCCTGCTTCCCCTGATGCTGGGGGGCGGCACAATGGCCATGGGGTCGCTGTGCAGCTCCGAGGGTAAGGTCGGCCTGGCTCGCAGCTATGGCACGGTCGGCCGCGACCAGCCGCTCGCGGCGCTGGCAAGCAAATCCATCCTTCTGTGGGGACGCAACCCGGCCGAGAACAGCATCCACTTCCTCTCCATTCTGCACGACGCCCGCCGAGCGGGTGTCCGCCTGGGAACCATCGACGTCCGCGCCACGCCCACGACGGCGGTCAGTGACTCCGCGTGGGTCGTACGCCCAGGATCGGACCTGACGCTCGCCCTGTACCTGTGCCACGAGGCCATCATCCTCTGTGGCGAACCGCAAGCGGCACACGAGGGATACGACACGTTCAGGCAGGCGTGTCTGCTGGCGTCCGCCGAGGACGCGCAGGAGGCCACCGGCCTCTCCGCCGAAGCCCTGCATGCGCTCGTGGGCTTCGTGGTGGCCGAGCCGCCCCTCAGCATCTGGACCGGCGTCGGTCTTCAGCGGACCCGCTGGGGTGCCGACCTGATTCACACCATCGACACGCTGGGCTTCCTGCTGGGCAATCACGGCGTCCCCGGCGGCGGCGTCTGGTTCGAACAGGGCGATGATTGCTTGCTGCAAGACGACTTCGCGACCGTGCCTGGGGCTCAGACCCGCTTCGTGCCGCGTCCCAGCCTGGGAGCATCACTGCTGGAAGCCGACCCGCTCGTCGAGGCGGCGCTGTTCGTGAGAGGCAACCCCGCGTCGCAGTGCCCGGACGCCGGCAAGGTGTTGAAATTCCTGGAGCAGTGTCCCTTCTCAGTCTGCCTGGACTGGCACATGAGCGTGACCGCTCGTGCCTGCACGCTCGTCCTGCCGACGACCGTGTTCCTGGAACGGGGCGACGACTACGTCATGAGCTACTTCCACGACTTGCTGCAGAAGACGAACAAGGTGGCGGAGCCGCCCGAGGGCGTCCGCGACGAGCTGGACGTTGTCCGGGACGTCGCCCTGCGGCTTGGGTTGCCGGACCGGTTCACAACCGAAAGGGCGCGGCTGGTGGACGTTGAGAGCGATCCCCGGCTGACGCCCGCGGGTCCCGGCATGTGGCGTCTCAAGGATGTGCCGCGCATCCGGGGCACGTTTCACTTCCCCTTCCTCGTGCCCGACGTTCCCGTCGAATTGGGTATGCTGCGCCTCATCACCGTGCACGTGCGCGACTACATTAACGGCATCGACCCAGGCCAGGCATGGGTACGCGTCCTGCCTCCCGTAGCTTCCGTGTCGAAGCAGCTTGCGCGTGAGCGCTGTCTGATCGAGGGTCAGAGGGTGACCCTCCGCAATGCGCTGGGTTCGCTGGATGTGCGCATCCATCTGGACAAGAGCCTCGCCGCTCGGACCGTCGTGCTGCCGCAGGGTGTGGAGGGCGTCAACCTGCTCGTCACTCCCGGACTCACGCCGGATGGCAACTCTTGCATCAACGACAGCTGGGTCCTGCTCGAGCCCACACAGCAATGAAACGGAACAACAACGCCATGACCCCCACACCTGCTACAGAAGGGGCCGCCGCCCACAAGGAACGGGCCGACCCCTCCCTGGAGGTCATCTCCTACGCCGTCGCAGCCCTGGCGAACGCTTATAGCGAGGCACGGGACAAGGCGAAACTGCTGCCGCGGCTGACAGCCGCCTCCGTCCGTGTCGCCGCCCTGGCAGACCTGGACGAAGCCGAAGAACAGCTCACGCGTCTTGCGCGCATGCAGAAGGAAGCCACGCGCCTCGCGGCCGAGCACCTCGAGCGCAAGAAGCAGCTCTCGTGCCAGGCCGTGGCCCTGACCCCGTCCACCGACTGGAAGGACGCGCGGTCGACTCTGGACCGGCTGATGCACGAATGGCGCCTGACGGGCTGGTCCGACGACGCAGCGACGGCTCCCTTCCGCAAGGCGTTCAACGACGCCGTGGCGACCTTCACGCGGAGACAGGAGCAATGGTTCGACGAACAGCGCATGCGCGGCGCCCCTATCGGCGAGTACCGCGAGTACCTGTGCACGCGCACCGAGCAGCTACTCGACGAGACAGACGACACGATGTGGGCAGCTGCGAGTGAGCGCCTGAAGCAGCTGGCCCAGCTGTGGAAGAAGAAGGCCCGACACGAGGAGGACACGGTCCTGTCGGCGCGTTTTGCCGCCGCTGAGCGCGCCTTCGAAGCACATCGGGACGCATGGTACGACGCCAATCGCGCACGCAAGGAGAAGCTGCTGCGCCGCGTTGAGACCCTGACGGACACCACGAGCGGACTCGCATGGGAAGCGGCGCGGCGCGAAGTGGCGGACATCGAGGAGCACGACTGGCGCGACGCAGGACAGCTGCCCCACGACCAGCATGAGATCATGGAAGGTGAACTCCGATCCGTCCTCGCCACCTTTCACGTCCGTCAGGGCGAAATGGAACACGAGGCGCTAAAGCAGAAGGAAAAGATCGTTGCTCGTATCCAGGCACTGAGCCGGCGTCCCCTGGACAACTGGAAGGCGACGCGCGCCGTCCTGCTGGAGCTGCAACAGGCGTACACGGACGTCGGTCCGGTCGCCGCAAGCAGCGAAGCCGACCTGCTGCAGGCATACCGCGCAGCCTGTCAGGCTGTCGTCGGCAAGTTGGGAACGCTGCGGGGCAACGGCACGGAGAAGCGGGGCGACGTCATCCGGCTCATCCGCGAGCTGACCGACAGAGCCGGCAAGGGTGTTTCATGGCGCGACGCCCGGGACAAGGTCCTGATCCTTCAGAAGCAGTACATGGGAACTGGTCCCGTCGCGCACGCTGAGGGCGAAGCCCTATGGCAGGAGTACCGGGCCGTCCGCGACCGCTTTTTCGAACTCTATCGCTCGTGGACCGGTGACAACGTCGAGGTCAAGGAGCAGCTGTGCACCGAGGCGGAGGCCCTCCTGAGCGAACGGGACCCGTTCGAGGCCAAGGAGAGGGCAAAGAAGCTCCAGCAGCGGTGGAAGTTCTCGGGACCCGTCCCTCCCGAAGAGAACGAGGCCCTGTGGTCACGCTTCAGCGAAGCGGTCGACAAGGTCTTTGGGCGCGCACGTCGTGAGTGGAGCGAATTGTGAATTCCCATAGTGCCTGGCTCGTTGGGAATTCACAATGGGTGAAGGGCTGATTCCCTACAGGCCGTACTCCTGGTGTGCCAGCAGAAGCAGCGTCTTCGTGTAGGCGGACATTCGCTCCAGCGGCTGCGCGATCTGCCAGTCATAGGCTGCCTGGTCGGTGCCGGATTTGGCGACACGCAGAGCGTTCACGTCGACGGTCCATGAGTCCTTGCCATCGACGTCTTTGCCAAAGAACGTCGTTTCCATCGCCCACAGCTTGCGGACCTCCGGCCTGCCCAGATAGGCGCCGTGGCGGCACAGCCAACCTGGCGAGGTTGCTGTCGCAATGTCCAGCGGAGCAGCGTTCCACAACGCGCCGACGAACACCGGACTGCTGCGCGCAACCATCGCACCCTGATACTCCTCCAAGTTGTAGTGATGGTTGGTCGCTGATCCCATGAGCGCGCCGAAGTTGCCGATACCCTTGAAGATGAGGCCGGTGGGCGCAGGAACACCGTGATAGGGCTGCGTGGTGTCCTGCACGTAGTGCATCGCCCTCGCGAGGTAGCGGAAGGTCCAATACAGGTCGCCCTTCTCCTTGGCCTTGCCTGCCAGCTCGAAGAAATACTGCGCACGCGACGGTGCGACGCCGAAGCGCAGCCAGCCCAGGCCATAATACTGGTGGCGCCATCCCTGGGAACCGCCCGTCAACGCCTGGAACAGGCTGAGCTTCAGGTCCTGGTCCATCTTCCAGTCCGGCTCGTCTGCATAGTTGGTCAGGATGGCGGCGGCGCTGGTCACCGTGCCCGGCTTGCCCTCGATGTATTGCAGGACGAAGTTGGGTCCGACCGCGGCTGTATCCACGTCCTCGTAGGTCCACGGCGTAATGGTAATGGTGTCATACGCCTTGAGCCACTCCTGATCACCGATAATCAGCTTCGTACAGGCACCGTGGCTGTTCCAGGCGTCCACCGGACTAGCCACGCAGAACAGTACAAGGGCAGCAACAAGTACGGCACACAGCAGTTTCCGATTCCTCTTCATGACTCCCCCTTTGTCGAGTGTTCCCATTGCTCGCGGATTCATGCCAACCTGCTACGGCCGTGTGTTCGACGTCAGCACGGCGACGATGCAGTCGAGTCCGGCCACGATCGTTTCCAGCGACATGGAGGGCGTCCCCGGTTTGCCCACCACCTGCTCGGGCAGGTACGGCACGTGGACGAACCCGGCCCGCGCATCAAGATTGTGTGTGACAATGTGGTGCAAAACGCCATAGAACAGATGGTTGCAGACGAACAGGCCCGCCGTGTTGCTGACGGCAGCAGGGAACCCGGCACTGCAAAGCCCGGCAACGATCTGTTTCACGGACAGCATGGCCAGGTATGCGGCCGGGCCCTGCACGACGATGGGAGCATCCTCGCGAAGGACGCCGGCATTGTCGGGAGCCTGCGCATCGTCGCAGTTCACCGCCAGACCTTCGATGCTCAGCTCAGCCCTCCCTCCCGCCTGGCCGACCATCACGACAGCGGATGGACGAAGCCGGTCGATCGCTTCTGTCACCGTCCCGATACTGTCTGCATAGGTTGTCGGCACCAACAGGCGTTCTATGCGGGCATCAGCCGTATTGCCGTTCAGCCGCCTGACGGCTTCCCATGACGGGTTGATGGCTTCGCCGCCAAATGGTTCGAATCCGGTCACGAGTATCGTTATCATGCTTTCCTCCCCAGGATGGAGACAGTATACCCACACGTGGCTTCCGACAAAACGTCCTTGACATGGAGTGGGGCATCGGTACCATGGCACCAGGCTGGAAACCGAGATGACCGAATCTGGAGGAAGCGACAACGATGTATCGGCCTACCGTAGCAGAGATCGATCTGACAGCGATCCGCGACAACCTGCGGGCCATCCGGGCGTGCACGCCGCTCAAGACACAGGTCATCGGCGTCGTGAAGGCTGACGCATATGGACACGGCGCAGTGCGCGTTGCGGCGGTGCTGGAGCAGGAACATGTCCAGCTGCTGGCAGTGGCGACGCCCGACGAGGCCATCGAGCTCCGCGAGAGTGGCATTGCCGCGGAAATCCTCGTCCTGGGGAACTCTCCTGCCGACTTCGTCCCATATGCCGTCACGAACAATGTCGCCCTCACGACGGCCAACCATGCGACGACGGTCGTGTACGGAGCGGCGGCAGGCACACACACGGTGCGCCTGCACTACAAGGTGGACACCGGCATGGGGCGCGCAGGCATCCTGGCAGACAATGCGACAGAGCAGATTCTGTGCAGTGCTGCGGTCCCGCGCGTGGGCATCGTCGGCCTCTATTCGCACTTCGCGTGCGCCGAATCCGACCCGGAGTTCACGGCGCTGCAGGCAGGACGGTTTGCAGCGGTCGTGCGTGAGCTCCGTGCAGGTGGCCTCCAGCCGGCAATGGTGCATCTGGCCAACTCGGCGGGCATGCTCACGTGCCCCGGCGTCATGCTGGACGGAGTGCGCCCTGGCATCCTGCTGTATGGCTGTCCACCCGTCTCTGCCCCGACCTGCCCGGTACGGCCGGTCCTCTCGCTGCGGACGGAGCTGGAAACGGTGAAGGAGCTGCCGTCAGGCCACGGCATCGGGTATGGGAGGACATTCATCACTGACCGGCCGACCCGCATGGCGCTCATCCCCATCGGATACGCCGACGGCTATCTGCGCGGACTGTCCAATAAGGCGCACGTCATCCTCCGCGGATGTTTTGCCCCCGTTGTGGGCCGCGTCAGTATGGATGTCTGCGCCCTCGACGTCACAGACATCCCTGCCGCCATGCCTGGCGACCCCGTGACCCTGATCGGCGAACAGGGCGGTCTGTCTGTCACCGCCCACGAACTCGCGGACCTCATTGGGACCATCTCCTATGAGGTCTTCACTGGCATCTCGAAGCGAGTACCGCGCGTCTACATAGACCGGCGACCCTGAAGTTCCACATCAGGACATGACAAAGCCCCCGCCTGTAGGCGGGGGCTTTGTCATGGTACCGGGGCTACCGCGTCATGGCAGCACGGGATACCCCACCTCCCGCATGTTCCTGGAGGGCGGTCCGCATGGCTGCTGAAGGAAACCAGCGTCCGGGGCACGCTGTGAAGCCGGGGATTCCCGTCCTCTCGTCCGGGACCTCACGGTGCAGGATGATGCGGGAAAGCCGAATACCATGTGGCGTGGACAGTGAACGCAGCAGCTGCACGCCAGCCGCATACTGTGCCGAAGGCATGCGCGCTACCTGGAAGTTGCCTAGGAAGCATACGGCGATACTCACAGCGTTGATCCGCGCATTGCCACAGTTGAATGCAATCATGGCCAGCGGTTGTCCGGCGAACACGACTCCGGTGGGTCCGACGCCGAAATGGTAGTCGCAGACGTAGCCGGGGACGGTTTTTGCCCAGTGCCTCTGGTGATTGCGTTCGATTGCGGCCCACAGCGCCGTACCCTCGGGGTCCCCGCTTCCCAGCGTCGTATCCGTCGCGCTGTGATGCACGACAATATGGGTGAGGGGCCGCATCAGGGCGTGACTGCCGAACCATTGATGCGCAGAGCCGTCTCGATGACGTCGGCCAGCCGGTCCAGACTGGTCTGCATCCGATCCAGCTTGCCTCCGAACACCGTCAGCAGGTACACGGAAATGGCGATCGGAAAACCGATGTTGCTGATAAGCTTAACGAGCTCGTCCATGTCGTGCCTCCTTGGCAGGGGGATGCCCTGCTCTCCTGTTATGGAGAGGCACGCATGGCGGATGGGCTTACGGCGTCTCCTTGACGGGAGAAACGGTGTCAGACGAGCTTCAGGGCGTGGAAAAGAAGAGCATACAGGATGGCGAAGATCAGGCCCGGAAGGAGGTTGGCCAGCTTGATCTTCTTCAGTCCCAGCAGGTTGATGCCGATGGCGATGACCATGAGGCCGCCCGTAGCGGTCAGCTCGCCCAGGATGTAGGGCTGCATCAGGAACCCCAGCGCGGAACCCAGCAGGGTCAGACTTCCCTGGATAACGAACACTGGGATGGCGCTGAATGCCACGCCACTGCCGAGCGCCGCAGCGAGCGATATGCTGACGACCAGGTCGAGGATGGACTTCGTGTAGATCAGCGTGCCATTGCCCGTCATCCCTTCCTGGATGGAACCAATGATGGTCATGGGCCCGATGCAGTAGAGGAGGGAAGCAGTGACAAGCCCTTCTGCCCACCGGCTGCCGGACGCGACATGGAGCCGCTTCTGGAAGCGCTCGGCCGCCGCGTTGAGCCGGTCCTCGAGCCGCAGGAGCTCTCCCACGATGACACCGCTCACAATGGCCATGACCATGATGACGGCATTGCCCGTCTTGAGAGCCATGCCGGTCCCCATGGAGGCCGTCGCCAGCCCATTCGCGATGAAGATGGCGGTGCGGGTGTCCTCCTTGAGAAACTTGCCGGCGAGCATGCCGAGCACACTGCCGATCACGACTGCGACGGCGTTGACCGTCGCGCTCAGAGGGAACCTGAGCACAAAACCCGTTGCCGCCCCTTCGGGGGCGGCAACCAACGCAGCAATTGCCGACAGAATACTCATGAACAGATGCTGTTCCTAGTCCTTGAGCCCCATGACCTCATACATCGAGAGATACGCCTCGGCGTCGCCGAGTTCCTCGATGACAGCGATGACGGCATCCTTCGTGTCCGCAGGCAGTGCGCGGAATGCATCCGTGTCGGTGAGCTCCACGCCGGCCATGGAAACGGATACCGTCCCGATGTAGTCGTCGTCCATCAGTTCGTTGGCCAGGACACGAGCCTGGTCCTCGGCCGGTACAAACAGGGTCTGGCCGAGATAGATGACCTCGGACTTCTCGTCCTCGTCGTCACCCTCGTTGTCCTCGCCATCTGCAGCGTCATCTTCGTTCCGGCAGCAGCAGGACCCGCCCTCGGTGTGCTCGTTGCCGTCCTTGCAGCAATCGCCGCCGCACTCGCAGTTGTCATCGTCGCCACCGCAGGAGCACTCTTCGCCGTCCTCTTCCATCTCGTCGGCCCACGGATGGAACCCCGAGATGCGAACGGTAACGCCGTCGACGTCACGCTCCACTACGACGTGAGACTGGTCCTGGTCAAGGTGGTAGTGCCATTTCTTGAGGATCTCTTCGCCTTGTTCAATGCTTTCGATATTGTTGATAGCCACCTGGATCAGCATGGAGAACCTCCAATTGAATCGTATGACGTTCATTGTACACGTGTTTGTGTGGGGCGCAAAAGCCTGTAGACTCCTATTATGAAGAGTGGATTCGTATCGATTTTTGGCAAGCCTAGCGTCGGGAAGTCGTCGCTGATGAACACCATCCTTGGCACCAAACTATCCATCGTGTCGCCCAAACAGCAGACCACCTGGTATAACATTCTTGGCGTCCTCAACAAGAAGGACGCCCAGGTCTGTTTCGTCGACACGCCCGGATATCACAAGGTGAGCAAGAGCAAGCTCAACAAGTACCTTGTCGACACGGCGCTGCAGTCGCTGGAGGACATCGAGGTCGTCTACTTCGTCATCGACCAGTCGGCCTATCCTGACGCCGAGTACGAGGAGATGATTGCTATCGTCACCAAGCTCGGCAAGCCGATCTTCCTCGTCGTCAACAAGCTGGACCTGGACACGGCCAAGCGCCATGAGATGGTGGCTGCTCCCTTCGTGGAGAAGCTCCATCCGACCGCCGTCTTCCACGTTTCGGCAGCGACCGGCGAAGGCATCTCGCCACTGGTGAAGTCGACCATCGTCGCAATGCCGGTCGGTGAGCCCTATTTCGACGACAAGACCCTGACGTCCCACCCGATCGAACTTATCGTTGCGGACACCGTGCGTGAACAGCTGTTCAGCCGCTTGCAGGACGAGCTCCCCTATTCGACGGCCGTCGTCACGGACGACATCTCCGAGTCCGCCAAGGGTATCCGCGCCATGGTCAGCGTCTACGTCGCCAAGGACTCTCATAAGGGCATGATCATCGGCAAGGGCGGTGAACTCATTGCGACCATCAAGGATGTCGCCCGCAAGAACCTTGTTCATTTCCTGGGCGAGCGGGTCGAGCTCGACCTCCGCGTCAAGGTCGAGAAGAACTGGAACCGCAAGCTGGTGACCATGAGACACTTCGGACTGGCGGTCAGCAAGAAGTAGCCTGTCCATCTTCCTGTGATGTGCACAAGCGCCAGGCTCACGCCTGGCGCTTGTGCACATCACTCCCGATGGCGAACCCTCTACGATGGTCCAGGACTTGCCGCGACGGCCTCGCCCTCGATC
>JAPLGK010000213.1 GCA_026390195.1 Caldisericota bacterium | reverse complement strand
GCCTCAGCCACGCGTGCGATGGATCGGTGCATGGAGAGCGCCACCTCGAACCCCCGGTCCGGAACCCCGAGCACTACTGACAGCAACCGTATGGCGTCGACGATAGCAGACAGGGACTTGGGATCATCGGCGTAGACCTTGCGCCCCATCTTGCGGAGACGTTCCACGACTGCAAGCGGCGTGCCGTCCGTCACCAGGATGAGGTCGGGCGACAGGACCAGCAGCTTCTCGAGTGAGGGGTTGCTAAACGCACCAACGGTCGGTATCTTCTTCGCCTGCTCCGGGAAGTCGGTGTACTCAGATGTTGCGATGATGTTCCCACCCTGGCCCAGGGCGAAGCAGTTCTCTGCAAGATTCGGCGCCAGGGTCACGAGCCGCATCTTCCCAGCCTTGGCGGGGAACGTGTCATGTTCGTAGCCGAGGACGTCTTTCATGACGGATGGGATCTGCAGGACGATCAAAGTCAATCCGTTCTTGACGGACGATGTCAACGTTCCGCCGGACGCGGTCACCAAGCCCTTGAGAATATCCTCCGTGAAGAACAAAGTCCCAGTCTTGCCTGAGGCACGGAAAAGGTCCTTCCGGACAGACGTGTTGTAGGAACTATCCACGAGCGTCCTGGTGCCAAACTCGTACGCGCCAGCAACTGGTCCCAGCGCGAAGTAGACGGTGTTCTGCGACGGCTCGAACCGCACAATACCCCCCGCTCCCTCGAAAACAGCACGCATCGGGAAAGCGAGTTGTGTACCAAGCTGGACCGGAACGAATCCCTTAGGGAAGCTGCCGGCAACACGCTTTGAGCCTATGGTGACGACGAACGTGGACTGACCAGCGCGGACATCAAGGGAAATACGACGCATCGAGGCAGCCGAGGTAACACTACCAGTCTGTCTGGCTGGGACCAGAACCAGCATCGATACCATAATGATAGCAAGCACAAGCGATACAACACACCTTCCGCCTGCAGGCCTGCAACCTGCCGTCGGGTCAACATGCTTCTCGATCCAGTTCCAAGATCCTTTCCTGAACATCGTGGTTCCTCCGTGTCATTGAGTTTTTGGTCCGGCCGCCTGCGGTGAGTCACATGGGACTCCCACTCGGCCACCGGTTGCATCCGCTTCTGAGCGCGGACCGCACTTCTCATGCCAGACAAGCGACCTTGCGTACAGGGTCGGTCGTCTCCTGCGTTGGCATCTTCCAGTATATGAGTTCCTGTCCTCTGTCAACGTTGTCACTTCTCTGACCTGACCGTCGCACCAGAGAAGCCGGCCTAGGGGGTGGCCTAGGACGGGCATGAACGGTCCCGGCCATACTTGCCCATTCAACGGAAGCTTTGATGCATCGTTGCGGGCTCAGGGGTGACAGCTCACTCCCTTTGCCATATACTAGACATGTAAGGGATGAAGGAGAAGACGTGATACGTGCGATAAGCCTGGACTTGTGGAAGACGCTTATTCTAGACCATGACCAGGATGAGGCTCTACGCGACCGCATCCGGGCTCGGGCCATTCGTGAAGTCCTTGGCGAGCACAGGATAATCGTTTCCGAGGATGGACTCTACGAGAGTCTTCGTCACATCGACGTCTTGCGCACAGACGTTCGTGAGATGCGCGACTGGACTCTGACAACCTCCAGTCAGATCGGTTTCGTTCTGACGCAGGCCAGCGTGTACCCGTCCAGGGATCTGGTCGATGCTGTCCTGCCCCGATATGAGGCGGCGATCTTCCAGCTGATGCCTACCCTCGTCGAGCTAGACGCCCCACAGCTGCTTGCAGACCTGGCCCGGCACTACCCTCTCTCCATGACCTCCAACACAGGAAAAACGCCGGGGTACGTTCTGCTCAAAGCACTCGACATGCTGAGCATTCGCATGCCATTCACACATTTCATCTTCTCGGACGAAGTCCGGTATCTGAAACCCGACAGAGATATCTGGGAACTGCTGGTCGACACCAACGAACTGAAGCCGGAGGAGATCGTCCATGTGGGGGATTCATACCGCATGGACTACGAGGGAGCCCGCGCGGCTGGCCTTCAGGCCATTCTCTTTGGATGCCAGGAGTCGTTGCCCACAGAGACCCTCGCAATCGACTCACTCAGTGAACTCGCAGCAACAATCGAGGAGATGAACAGATGAACATACGTCTTACCGGTTCCAGCCTGACCCCCAGCGAAGTCGTCCGTGTCGCCCGCCAGGATGCCATCGTCGAACTCGGCAAGGAAGCTGTGGAACAGATCGGCGTTGCCTCTTCATTCGTGCGGCAGATCGTGCAGGACGAAGCCGCTGTCTATGGCATCAACACGGGGTTTGGCTCTCTGTGCAATGTGCATATCGGTCTCCAGGACCTGGGCAAGCTGCAGGAGAACCTCATCCTGTCGCACGCCGTCGGTGTCGGCCGCTGTTTCAACGAGGACGAGGCACGGGCAACAATGCTCGTGCGTGCCAATACGCTGGCCAGCGGACACTCGGGTGTTCGTCTCGAGGTGGAGCAACTCCTGCTTGAGCTGCTCAACAAGCGTGTCTTTCCCATGATCCCCTCACAGGGGTCTCTCGGCGCATCCGGTGATCTGGCTCCTCTTGCCTCGCTAGCGCTCGTGCTCATTGGCAGGGGAACGGCGAAAGTGCACGGCGAAATCCTCCAAGGTCGGGCAATCCTCGACGCCATCGGAGCCAAGCCAGTCGTCCTGGAAGCCAAGGAAGGCCTTGCCCTCATCAATGGCACCGCTGTCATGACCGGCGTGGCCGCTCTCGTCTTCTCGGACGCACGCACGCTCCTTCGTATCGCCAACCTGGCAGCCGCCATGACCATGGAAGCACTCCGCGCCCGTCTCGAACCCTTCGACGACCGCATCCACGATCTGCGCCGGCACGCTGGACAGGGCGCTGTTGCCAAGGATATTCTGAGCTACGTTGCAGGGAGCAAGCTCATCGGCACGTGCAACGAGGTTCAGGACGCTTACAGCATCCGCTGCATGCCACAGGTCCACGGCGCCGTCTCCGATACCGTCGACTTCGTGGAAAACGTGTTGCTCAATGAGCTCAATGCAGTCACAGACAATCCCCTCCTGTTCCCTGCCGACGGAGACGTCCTGTCGGGCGGGAACTTCCACGGCGAACCCGTGGCGTTGGCCATGGACTACCTCGGCATTGCGCTGGCAGAGCTGGCAAGCATCAGCGAACGGCGCACCAACCGGCTGCTGAACCCTGCCCTCAACCGGGGGCTGCCGGCGTTCATGACGCGCGATGCAGGCCTCAACTCCGGTCTCATGATCGCCCAGTATACCCAGGCTGCTTTGGTCTCCGAGAACAGGGTGCTGGCGCATCCCGCTTCCGTGGACAACATACCGGTATCCGCCGACCAGGAGGATCACGTGAGCATGGGCGCCATCGCTGCGCGCAAAGCCCGCTCTATTGCGGACAACGTGGCAACCGTGGTCGCCATCGAACTGCTGGCCGCCTATCAGGCTGTCGACATCCTTGCCGGCGAGGACAAGCTCGGTCTTGCGACCAGCAAGCTCTTCGCACAGCTGAGAACATGCGTTCCACCCATGAAGGGCGATCGCATGTTCATCGAAGACATCAACGCGGTACGGGCCCTGATTCGCAGCAATGCGGTCTGACAGGAGGCAGAACATGGAACCAATACATTCACCACACGGGACGACCCTGACATGCAAGAGCTGGCAACTGGAAGCTCCCATGCGCATGCTGATGAACAACCTGGATCCAGAGGTCGCAGAGCGGCCCGAAGACCTGATCGTTTATGGCGGCAAGGGCAAGGCCGCTCGCAACTGGCAGGCCTACGCCGACATCATCGCGACACTGCAGAGCATGGACATCGACGATACGCTCGTCGTACAGTCTGGCAAGCCTGTCGCCGTCTGGAAGACTCACATCGACGCGCCACGTGTCATCATCAGCAATTCGATGCTAGTCCCACACTGGGCCACTTGGGACGAATTCCACAATCTGGAAGACAAGGGACTGATCATGTACGGCCAGATGACCGCCGGCTCGTGGATCTACATCGGGGCTCAGGGCATCCTGCAGGGTACCTATGAGACGCTGGCCGCTGCCGCGCGGCACGCTGGCTGGGAAGACCTGAGTGGACGGTTCGTCCTCACGGGTGGATGCGGTGGCATGAGCGGTGCACAGCCTCTGGCCATCACCATGAACGGGGGCGTGGGACTGATTGTTGAATGTGATCCCGCGAGGATCCAGAAACGTCTCGACACCAGATATATCGATATGATGACAACCGACCTGGGCGAGGCGCTGCTGATGGTCCAGAAAGCCGTCGCCGAGAAGCGGCCACTATCGATCGGGCTGGTCGCCAACGCGGCCGACGTCTTCCCCGAGTTGCTGAGACGAGGGGTGATCCCTGACGTTGTGACCGACCAAACGTCTGCCCACGATGCGCTGAATGGATACGTCCCCAACGGCATGCCGCTGGCAGAGGCGTACGCTCTGCGCAAGAGCAACCCCGCCGAGTACGAGAGGCGCGCGCTGGACGCAATCACTGTCCACTGCAGGGCGATGGTCGGCCTGCAGGAACGTGGCGCTGTCGTCTTCGACTATGGCAACAACATCCGTGGCCAGGCCCTGGCAAACGGCTACCAGGACGCGTTCAAGTTCGACGGGTTCGTCCCCAAGTACATCCGTCCCTTGTTCGAAGAGGGCAAGGGTCCTTTCCGATGGGCCGCTCTCTCGGGGGACCCGAAGGACATCTGGACAACCGACGAGGTTATCCTGAAGGAGTTCGCCTATGACCAACACTTGGTGAAGTGGATTCAGATGGCACACGATCAGGTCCAGTTCCAAGGGCTGCCCGCTCGTATCTGCTGGCTGGGGTACGGCGAGCGTGAGCGGTTTGGCCTCATCATCAACGACCTCGTGAAGTCCGGCAAGATCTCCGCGCCCATCGTCATCGGACGCGACCATCTCGACTGTGGCTCCGTCGCCTCACCCAACCGTGAGACCGAGAAGATGATGGACGGCAGCGACGCCATCGCCGACTGGCCTATCCTGAACGCTCTCCTCAATACGATCGGAGGGGCTACCTGGGTCTCCGTCCATCACGGCGGCGGCGTCGGCATCGGCTACTCCATCCATGCAGGCATGGTCATCGTGGCCGACGGGACCGACGCTGCAGCCAAACGCCTCTCGCGTGTGCTCACCTATGACCCAGGCATGGGCATCGTACGGCACGCTGACGCCGGCTATCCCAAGGCTATCCAGTTTGCCAAGGACCACGGCATCCGCATGCCATCACTTAGATAGAGGGCTCGGCCAATGAAAAAGGAACTCGACTACATCGACCTGATACGCACGCGTCATTCGACACGCGACTATGATCAGCACACGTTGACTGACGCCGACAGGACTCAGATCATGGAAGCGGTCGCCAGCGCAGTCCCGCTGGGCAGCACTGTTCGCCTCGAGTGGAAGATCGCCGACCGCTCGATCATGGGATGCAGCGGTCTCGTGTATGCCAAGTGCGGCTCATCCCACGACGAGCTGGCCGAGTATGGCTACCAGGGTGAGCAGATTGTGCTGGCCCTTCTAGCGCGAGAGTGGGGAACGTGCTGGTATGGAATGGTGCGCATGCCCGGCAGCCCTTGCTCAATAACTGTCGGCAAGCCGGCCGCGCGACGGGTCCGATCAGTGGTCATGGGTGCTCTGTCACGGGGACACATGCGCAAGTCGCTGGAACAGCTGGTCACGGGTGGCATCCCCGAGCATTCTTCGCCACTGGTGCGCACTGTTCTCGAGTCCGCCCGCCTTGCCCCCTCCGCCATTAACCGCCAGGTCTGGAGCTTCGAAGTAACATCAGACACACAGATTGTCATCAAAGGTGATGCCGGCCGTTTCCCCGACCTCGGCATCTGCCTGGCGAACGCCATGGTCACTGCGCGCCAGCTGGCAGGCAAGGCAACCGTCTCTCGCCTCAACGAAGGAACGTACAGCATCAGCTGGTAGGACCCTCTACGGCAGAGGCCAGAAACAGCCGATCGCCATTGCGCGCTCCGTGTTCCAGGCGAACGGCAACCCCGCAAATGAAGAAGGCGCAAGTCCTGGTTTTGTCCCGGGCTTGCGCCATTCCATCTTGGACACCATCCACAGCTTCTGCTGTTTCTGAAGGTGCCGGATCTTCGCTGGTTTGCTTCGTGTCCGGCGGTTCTTCTCGATGGGCCGCGTGGCCTTCCTCATCATGCTGTCTTCATTCATGAACCACCTCCTGGTTGTCAATGCTCGTGCTGATGAAGCCGTAACAATGTACCGGAGGGCAACCGGATGTCAAGCTCCAGGCGTGAAGGACGGCCGTGAGCAGATAGCACTCACGGCCGGGGTCCCTCCGATTGTAAACTCCAAACCCTGTCTAGTCTGCGAGGCCCTCGTGTGTACGCAACTGCATGCGAACCTGTCGCTCGCTGAACTTGCGAGCAAAGTCGGAAGCAACACGTGCATTCTCAAGCGCGCCCGCTTTGTCATTATTGTTGCTGCTGTGCAGAATGTAGGGAGTGGCACCTCTCTTCGCCAGCAATTCCATCACCTCGACCATCATGCTGTCGACCAGCACTGCCCCCGCGATTGTCGAGCCAGGACCGGCCTTGGCGGTGCTGCCTTCGATAGAGACCAGGGCGTCACCTGGTTCGCCACACGTATCCAGAACCAGGTCGGCTACCTCGAAGAGCCTCTTTCCCGATGGATGCCGGGATGGAGTCCCCTGCGAATGCGCAACATTGGTCACAGCGATGACGTGTAGCCCCATCTTCCTGCCCTCCATGGCCATCTCGACAGGAACGGCGTTACGACCGGAGTTAGAGATAACAACCAACACATCGCCCTTTTCAACTGGTGCGTTCGTCAGATAGACATGGGCAAGGCCGGGCAGACGTTCGAGATATGTCGCCTGCGTCTCATTGATGTGTACCATAAGCTCAGTTTCCAGGATGCCCTGTGCCTGAATGAGGCCACCGGCACGGCTCATCATCTCTTCGGCAATCATGTGAGAATGTCCCGTTCCAAAACCGAACACCATTCCACCGTTCTGAACGCTGTCCGCCACCATACGAGCGGCTTCCAGTATCTTGTTCATTTGCGTCGCTTCAATACGGTCGATCATGGATCTCACTGCTTGAAAGTACGTCGTTGCCGCCATGTCGTTCCTCCTGAATCAGATTTCGTTCGTCGTCCGATACGTTGTTGCTGCCATGTCGTTCCTCTTGAATCCGATGTCGTTCGTCGTCTCAGACTCCAAACTCGCCTGCGGCGAAGCTCTCCAGCGCCACTGCCGCGCCCTGCTCATTGTTCGACGGTACCACGAATCTTGCCAGGGATCGTGTCTGTTCATCAGCATTTGCGACGGCAACTGAGACCAGGGCTGCTGCAAACATGCTTCGGTCTGCCTCGCTGTCACCCACGGCCATCACGTGTGAACTCTCGAGCCCAAGATACTCGATCAGCCAGCGAAGAGCAGAACCCTTGCTGACGCCTGCGTCCATGACATTGACGAAGTCTATGTCGGCCTTGACCACGTTCGCCCTGGGTCCCAGACTCTCGGCAACGAGTTGCCTGACGCCATCGGTATTCTCAGGCAGGCACATGATGGAGATCTTCCGCACCCCGTCTGTTGCGATCTCGCTGGTCGCCGGAACATAGCGCAAGTGACTGGCGCACCAGCTGGAGCCCCACCCGTCGACAAAACTGGGTGCGCCCGCGTTGCGGAACACCTGTGGATCGCCCCGACCATAGAGGATCATATTGACAGGGATGCCTATCGAGCGCACCGTCTCCACCGACCCGAGGAGGACCTCTGGAGATATGACTTGCTCCATGAGAATGTGCCCATCTTGCGGATCGACGACTACTGCCCCCTGTTCTGCGATGACGGGAACTGAGAGCCATTCCAGCTGCTGAACGTATGGTGCGATGCGTTCAAGATCACGCCCGGATGCAATTGTGCACGCAAGCCCAGGAGCACTGACAGCTCGCAAGCGTGCCGCTGTCTCTTCGGAAATGAATGACCGGTCGTCAAGAAGAGTCCGATCGAGATCAAATACCGCAAGCTTGTGGATGTGCATCCAGATCCGCTGGTTCAGGCGTGATACTCGCCACTCACAAATCGTTGAACGGCGGTAACGACGCCGTGTTCATCGTTCGACGGAGCCACGTACCGAGCCATACGAATCACCTCGGGATCGCCATTGGCCATGGCCACGGAAACGCCTGCAACCTTGAACATACTGGCGTCCGTCTCATTGTCACCCAGAACCATGACATTCTTCATCTCCACGCCAAGCATGGAGGACAAGGTTAGGACGCCGCTGCCTTTGTTGACACCTGCACCCATGACGTCGATGCAATTCATGTCGGACTTCATGACCGTCGCACTGGCCCCAAGTGTTTGCTCAAGGTCATGTTTGAGGGCGTCCGTCTCCTCCGGACGGCATCGGATGGCAATCTTGCGATAGCCCTCCACATCGTGAGTCTGCCAGACACCAATGTCCTCAAAACGCAAGCTCAGTTTCCCATACGGGGTGTTCTCCAGGAAGAAGGGTGCGGCGGCATTCTTGTAGAGCACAAAGTCGCTGCCTTTCGACAGAAAGAAGTTGAAATCGTATCGGCCACGTTTCAGAAGGTCGAGGACTCCTCGTACGACAGAACCTGCGAGATTCCACTCAGCAATAACGTGCCAATCAAGCGGATCCTGGATGACGGCGCCGGTCTCAGCGATGATCGGCACGTGGATGACTCCCAGCTGCTCAACGAACCGCATAATCGAGAACTGTTCCCGGCCTGAACAGATGGTGAATTCCACCCCGGGGACCAAGGCAGTCCTCAATCCGGCAATCGTTTCTTCTGTGATGAGCGAATGACTGTCCAGCAACGTCCCATCGAGGTCGCAGGCAATGAGCTTCTGGATTGCTGCCACGGCCCTACGCGCGGTAGACCACGCTGCCTTCGCAGATCGTGGAGGAGACATGAAGGTCAGGCGTCAGGATGACAATGTCTGCAACGGCTCCCGGTCTGATAATGCCTCGATCGGTCACGCCAATGGAACGGGCAGGGTTCTGACCTGCAACGCGGAAAGCACTCGCAAGATCAAGGCCGCCGATGTTGACCACATTGCGGACGGCCCGGTCGAGCGTCAGAATGGAACCGGCAAGGCGCCCACCAGGAAGCCGCACTGAGGTCTCGTCCACCGTCACCTTCTGTCCATCGAAATCGAACTCGCCCTGGATGCCGAGTCCTACAGCAAGGACCGAATCAGAAATAAGCACGAGCCGATCCTTGAGATATCTGCTCACCAATGCAATCGTGGCAGGATGAGTATGCACGCCGTCAGCGATGAACTGAAGATAGACATCGTACAGGAACGCAGCACCAACAGGACCTGGTTCGCGATGAAGCAATGGTCGCATCACATTGAAGAGATGATTCATGGATGTGGCGCCAGCGGCGATCCCTGCAACAGCATGCTCAAAATCCGTATCTGTGTGTCCAATGGAGACATGCACGCCCCGGCTGACAAGATACTCAATGACCGGGATCGCCCCCTCGAGCTCAGGCGCCACGGCCATCAGCGCGACGGGGCCACTGTCAAGCAGCGCTTCGGCATTCCCAATGGTCGGTATCTCAAAACCCTCAGGATTCATGGCCCCTGGCATCTGTTTGCTGAGGAACGGTCCTTCCAGATGCCACCCCAGGGGTCTCGCCCCCTCGACGGTTGCCAGCTTGGAACTCAAGGCTGTCATGACGTGCTGGAGAGTGGCAATCTGCGCGCCAGTGGTCGTCGGCAGAAATGACGTGACGCCGGCATGTGGCAGACCTGTCGCCATACACTCGAGAGCTTCGCTGCTCGCTTCCATGATGTCGTGCCCACCGTACCCATGAATGTGGACGTCGATGAAGCCCGGAGCTACAAGGAAGCCAGTCGCATCGAGAACTTCAATACCAGAAGGTTGCTCCTTCAGAGCGTGTTTGATCCGGCCAGCCTCAATTTCGACCCAGAACGTACCACGCAGTTCATCGGGTGCAAAGAGACGGTCGGCCTTGATGACATAGTGCGAAGATGCCGGCATGTTCATAGTCTTCTCCTTTCGAATACAACAGGAACTGAAAGAACCCTGGCTAGGTCAGTGCGCTTAGGGACGCTGCACGTCAACGCGGTTGCCCGTGTCAGCGGATTGATAGCAGGCGTCGACTACGCGCTGTGTCCAGCCGGCCTCTACCAGAGTCGGGCGGGCCGAGAACCCAACATCGCCACCCGTACAACCGTCCAGAAATGTATAGATACTTGCAGCATGCATGTCGCACATGAGTCCCATCGACATTTTCGAACTTGGAAACGCCGTCTTCAGGTAGGTTGCCCACGGGTCGTCCAAGACGACGTCCTGCGTGACATCATGCGAAGCCGCATCCATAACAACGGCTCGCCCATGCTGAAGATCGACTGACACAGAACCCTTCGTTCCAAAAACCTCGAAGGCAAAGCTTCCTTCACGCCCGGCATGTACCCGGGAAACCTCAATCGTTCCCGTGCTGCCATTCACCAGGTCTGCGGTGACCAGGGCCCAGTCGTCCACATCGACACGGGACCTTCCATCGCAGGCTCCCGCGCAGGGGCGCTCGCCAACGACTGTTCTAGTCACGCAGCGCACGGCTTCGAATTCGCCGGCGACCATGCGCACAGCGTCAATCATATGGACACCCAGGTCGACAAGCGCGCCACCACCCGATTCCTTGCGACTCAAGCGCCACGTCATGGCTCGCTGGGTGTTGAGATAGCCGGCATGCAGCAGGACGGCCCTCCATGTCACGACATCGCCGATGACTCCTGTTCGAACGATCGCACGCGCAGCTGCCATGGCAGGAACGAAGCGGTACACCAGAGCAGTCTGGTTGAAGATCCCCGCATCATCTGCCTTCCGGGCCAGTTCAAGCGTGAGCTCGCCACTCAGGTCGACCGGCTTCTCACAGTAGACAGGGACACGTGCCGCGACAGCCGCCTCAACAAGAGTGTGATGTGCGGCGTTTGGGGTGCACACGTCCAGCATGTCGACCTGGGCACACGTCGAAGATACGATCTCATAAGGAAGGGCTCGAGCAAACTCGAACCGATCAGCCTCGTTCGGGTGCGACGTATAGACCGTGTCAAACATGACGCGCGCCGGGACTTCTGCGTACATCCCGGGCAGTGCCCGATAGCACATCCAGTGGATGCGGCCGATGAACCCAGTCCCCGCAAGGCCAAGTCGAACCGGCTGCATATCCTCAGACACGGTACAGGCGGTCTGCGTACTTGGCTGTGTATCGCTTGTTGAATTCAGGTCCTCCGTCCACGTTGGCGCTCATGAACACCGGTGGAACGTAACCTGCCTCCAACATCTCGCGGATAGCGAAGACCATCGTCTGATCGACCAGGATGTCCGAACTGATGCTCGACGTTCCGGCGATCTTGGTCGGAAGGCCCGGAAGCTCGATAGTAGCATCACCTTCGACACTGTGATTGTCCAGGATAACGTCCGCGAGCTGCCACAGCATCTTGCCGCTCGAATGGCGCGACGTGCTGTGTTTGCCAACCTCGAGAGCGGTGACAGCAATGACCGGTACGCCAATCGACCGCGCGGCCATTGCCATCTCGATGATCAGAGGGTTCCGGCCCGAGTTGCTGATGATAAACAGACAATCGTTGTTCCGGATATCCCACATCTCAGCGAAGGCCGTTCCAACGCCTTCGATGCGTTCATAATGGCCACCTGACAGTTCCTTGACCTGTTTGGATGGAATAAGCCCGCCGGCCCGCCCACAAATCTCAATGGCAACTGATGCAGAATGCCCGCTGCCAAAAGCCTGCAGGATTCCGCCGCTCATGATACTCTGCGCAACAATATGCCCGGCCTTGCGCATGTTGTCCACTTCCTGCTTCAGGAGAGGAATCAGCTCCTCGACCTTCTCAAAGAACTCCAGCGCCACACCTGCCTCCAACTCGTATCCGTTGTCCCTGCCGACAGCGACCCGTCTACAGCAAGCCCTTCTTCCGGAGAAGATCGACCAGATCCAGCGCACGGTCATCGCCACTGCGCTGGGGCGTGATCTTGTAACCCATGTCCCCAATAGCCTTGAACGCCTCAGCATCCTCCACCGTCGCAGCTATCCATGGAAGAACCATCACATACTTCGTCCCCTGGACAGGAGCCTGATTGCCGACATTGATGCTCTTCGGCTTGAGTCCGCCCTGCATAAGTGCCAGTGCACCCTGCGCAGTGCGCGCAATGATAAGCACACTCTCTTGGGCAGGATCCATGGAAGAGAGCAGTTTCAGACCGTCAGCAATGGTGACAACCGAAGTTGGGAGCCCACGCGCGGCCTGCGGCAGGACAATGCGCTGAATCGGATCGGCCGCGACCTTGTCGTCGGCAACAACAATACGCTTGGCACCATAGTAGCTGCACCAGGTTATGGTAACCTGTCCGTGAATAAGACGATTGTCAATGTGTAGGAAGAATGCCATGATTCGCTCCTATCTGGTCGAAGATGGTGCTACACCGGTATCGCTCTGCCCCGGACTACTGTTCAATGCTTGACGCATTATTGCACTCAGACTCTGGATAGACTCCTTACCTGCATTCATGGCCATGTCTGCAACATCGGCCAGTGCCATATCACCCCGGACAGCCAGAATCTCAAGGATCATCGGCAGGTTCACGCCTGTAATGATCTCTACACGGTCGGTGACGAGGTACGCCGCGGCATTGGAAGGAGACGCTCCCAGCATATCCACGAACAACAGGGAACCCGAACCCGTGTCCGTTTTGTCAATGGCCGTCTGAATGCGTTCCTTGAGTCCATCGATACTGTCTCCCTCACGAAGCGCTATGGTCTCGAAGTGTTCCTGAGGTCCTGCAATGAGCGTGACAGCACTTGCAATGCCATCAGCGAGCTCTCCATGTGTGATAACGACGATTCCGATCATGATGGATTCCTTTCCAATCCCGGGCCGCCTGCGCGGCCCGGGATGACATTTCGGTATGAAACTACGATTACAGAATCCTGAGAGCTCCGAGGACGAGACCGATGGCAACCAGAAGAAGCAGAACCTGAAGGTTGGTCCAGTGCTTCTTCTTCAGCAGCCAGTAGACAGAGAACGTAATAACCAACGGCAACAAATACGGAAGGAGCTTATCAAAGGTATCCTGGAGCTTGACGGACTGGATGACCTCTTTGCCCTCGAGCATGACCTTCTTGGTGAACTCGAGAGGAGTCCTCACTCCCCCCAGAATGCTCGGGATAAAACCACCCATGATGAACAGAGCCGCCGTGCTGGCCATGTCCGTGATGCGGGTGATGGCGCCACTGCTGACCTGCCGTACAAGGCCAAGACCTTGCCTGTGACCAAGCCAGAAGCCAGGGAACGCGAAGCCGAACCAGGTGAAGCCGAGGAGCAGCATCAGCCAGGCACCACCGACACTGCCAGCGAGGGCCATAGACGCCGCAAACACGGCGAAGATAGGCTTCATCAGAATAGCCGTGACGGTGTCACCGATGCCTGCGAAGGGACCCATCAGGGCGACCTTCAGGCTGTCGCCCACTTCGGACTGCCTCTTTTCCTCAAGCGCACAGTCGGCACCGAAAATTGTCGGCGAACCGACCATGGGAGCGGTGTTGTAGAACACCATATGACGTTTGAGAGCTGCAAAGTATTCATCCTTCCCTGGATACACCTTCTTGAGGATGGGCGCAATGGACCAAGCATACCCGAGAGCCTGCATGCGCTCATAGTTCCAGGAAATCTGCAGAGTCAGTATGTGCCGCCACATGGCGTTGACCAGATCGCCATGCGTGACAGGACTCTTGGTTTCGTCGACCTTTATGGCGGCGGCTTCTTCAGCCTGCTGCTCACCGGCCTGGGCGGGCTTGAGCGAGAAGTAGATGATGACCACTGCCAAGGCAGCGAGCGCGATACCAAGGAGCGGAACATTCAGGTACGCGAACATGACGAAACCCAGAACGAAGAACGTCCACCATTTCTCGATAGGCAGGAAGGTCAACAGGATGCCAAAGCCAAGAGCCGGCAAGATCTGCCCCATGGTACCGAGGCCACGGGTCAGCCATGCCGGGATGTTGTTGATAAGGGTCTGAATAGGTCCTGAGCCGAGCCACACAGCAAAGAAGACGGGAACGCCACGAGAGAGACCCCATGGAAGCTGACCAAACAGATGCCACCGTGTGAAAGCGGCATCGTCCTGCTTCTCCACGGCACGGTCCGCTCCATGAATGAACACGGTGGTCGCCGAACGACCGAGGATGTCGAGTTGAGTCATGAACAGCGAAACAGGGACTGCGATAGCCATACCGGCTGCCATTGCCTGTGCCAGAGGTAGCTTGGACACTGAAGCGAAGGCTGTACCGACGATAGAGCCCGTCATGTAGTCGGGGATCGTCGCACCGCCGTATGTCCACAGACCGAGCGACATCAGTTCCAGAGTACCGCCGATAGCAAGACCCAGTGGTATGTTTCCGACAACAGCCCCAACAAACAGCCCGCTGACGATCGGGTCATCGAGCGTCCAGCCAGGACCTAGATCAGCAACTATGGCTACGTACGCCCAAATCCCCAGAAGCAGCGAAATCCCGATACCAAGACCATTACTCATAGATCAAACCTCCTCACTAGGATACTCTCACACATCCAAGAAGACATTCGCCAACTTCTCGCATCTCATTCATCGAAGCCCGGGAAGCGCTTGCGCGCCGCTGTGCTCCACAATCACCTCTCGCTCAGGTACCTGTCACGCGACAAATGACAGCCGCAAACGATTGCAGCACCTTATGGCCAGAATCATGAAAGCAGCAACAAATCCATTGTGGCGCAGTCCCAACGAATTTGCAATAGCCACATCGATTTCTGTGCTGTGGTTCACGGATGCTGAGTGTCCGCACCTGGATTGCCCGCATGACGCTCATCGTCTTTGATGAGACTGATCTTGCGGAGAAAACGGGGTTTGTCCGGGTTCAGCTTACGTGCAATCGAGAGGCTGTAGGCAAACAGCTGCGCGAACAGGGCGTTCTCCAGTGGATAGACCGTCGGGTCTGCGTCGGGGATGCGAAACGCAATGTCACCGTACTGCAGGGCTCTGTCACTGTCGGAGACCACCAGCACATGAGCACGCGTCGACTTGATGCGCTCCAGAACTGCTATGTTGAGATCCAGACATGCGTCGTTCGGAGCAAACATGATAACAGGAAGATCTGGATTGAGGACAGCCAGCGGCCCATGAATGAGGTCGACCGAGGAGAGGCCCTGCGCATTGATATAGCACGTTTCCTTCAGCTTCAGGGCGCCCTCCAAGGCATTCGCGTAGCAATAGCCTGTGCCCAGCACGACAAAGTCATCGGTGAACGTGTAGCGCAGTGCCTGCTGACGCACTTCTTCTTCTCGCTCGACGATGCCTCCCAGACCCTCGAGGACTGTACCGATGTCAAAGGCGTCGCCCCGGACGGCGTGGACCAGAAGCAGGAGTGCCGCCAGCGATGCAGTAAAGGTCTTCGTAGCGGCGATGCTCTCTTCGGGTCCTGCCCGCAGAAACAGCGAGTTAGGAGCTACTGTCCGATCGAGCGTGCTGCCCTGAACATTCGTGATACCGACTGCGAAGGTGCCGTCTTTGACGGCTTGCTCCGCGACCCTGCAAACATCTTCCGTCTCGCCCGACTGCGAAATGGCAATGACAGCACCGCGCCGCATGCGGGGAGGCAGACCATAGTTCGTGTACAGCGACCCAAGCGCCAGAGCCACGGGAATCCGCAGGAGCGATTCGATAAGATACTGGCCGTACATGCACGCATGGTCCGAAGTCCCACGTCCCGATTCAATGACGACGTCAGGGTCCCTGGCGGCAAACCGATGCCCAATTCCCTCAATCAACGGCCCTTCCTCGTGCGCAAGGCGCTCGAGCACCGACACCGTCTCACGCACTTCCCGGATCATCAGCTGCTGGTCCACTGGTTCCTCCCTGTCACGCCAAGAGGGCACGCAGCCCGTTGGTGGCAGCATCCCGCAACCGTTCACCCTCGCCTTTGGCGATGAATGTCGTGAACGCCTCGTAGCCACCCTCGTCATAAGCCGCTGTATCGGGGATGTATCCCATATAGTCTCCGCAGTACCCGGCGACCAGCACAAGATAGTCTGGAAATGCTGCTCGAATGTCATTCCCCAAGCTGGAAAACAGCTCCCCGGGGATCCCGGCCACAAGAATGTCGCCAAATCGAACCAGCGACAGCCGGGAGTCGATGTATTCCACCTTGCCTGCCTTGTCGACCATCGTGGCCGCAAACGTCAGTCCCTCGATAGCTGATTCCAGGAGCCTCAGATTTCGCACTCGCTTCAATCGAGCTACTTCCAGCTTCTTCCGGGCGTCAGCAATGCGGTGTTCAAGGTCCTGCGCCGAGGGGAATTGCTTGGCTTTGAGCCTCAGGGGAACCTCAACAGCCCGCACCACAAATGGCCCCTTCATCGGCTCCAGCACATCCAGACTTGCAGCAACACTCTCGGCCACGATGGTGCCAATACGCTTCACCTCCGCAAAGTCGGAGCTCTGCCGGTAGAAGCGCGTACTCATGTCGCCGGCAGCCCCATTAAGGAACACGGGCATTGTGACAAAGGGCTCGAAAAGGGGCATGATGCTGGCGGCGAACCCCGGGAAGTCGGCGCTGTACAAGCGGTTCTCCTCATGAAGGACAGTGGGGTGACAGTCGAGATTATAGACCCCCGCGCATCGCGAGCGCGTTTCCACTTCCAGCACCCGCATCTGCACCTGCTCTGTGGTACGAACGCGCCGATTGCCACAAATCGGCTGCAGCATGCTCGTCATGCCGCTCTTGATGGTGCCTTCGCGAGCCCACCTGCGGGCTTTCTTGGCAGCGGTGACACATCCTGCTACTGTCTGCTCGAACAGCCTCCCGTCAAAAGCCTCAACAACCTGGTTGTCTTCCACCTCTCCCCAAAAAGCAACCCGTTCGAGTCCGGAAGGTCCGGAATGCGTATGAATAGCCGCAACCAGACAGCAGGCGGCAGGTACACCGGTCTCCTGCTCCACGCGTCTCCGTACCTCGTCCACGAACTGTCGGTCTACCTCAAGTGTGTCCACGACGATGAGCATCATGCGATTCTCCGGTCCGTCTGCCAGATACACCGCCTTGGCCATGAGGTCGTCATGAACACCCTCGGCAATGCGCTTGCCAAGAAAGCCAGCCATCTGCAACCCAGCACGAGGGGTGATGACGGCGCTTCCACATCCAGTCTCAAGCATCGCAGCCTCCCTTCAAGAACCGCTGATCTATGATTGGATCGGGATTCTTCACTGTGCTCCTGGCAGATGCCTCGAAGAACGCCAGGTCCGCCACATGGGCATGAGTCGGAGGACGACGTACGACACGAGACCGATGGCGCTGACAACGTATCCCAAAGTCCTTCCCCTGGGTACCATGGACAGAAGAGCTCCTGCCAGCACGACCAGTGTGGCCATGACCAGACGCTTCCTGGCGTTGTCCATCGTCGACCAGGTCTGTCGTGTGCGGGGCTCCGAACCGTGCCGACCATTTCGTCCCGGCGAACCGGCCTTGTTCTTGTGTTCACCCATTTCTGGTTCCTCCACAATCAACATTCATAGCGAGTTAGCGAATCTGTCAGGAGCACGACATTATCCTGATCCAAATTGGCCAAGAAGCAAGCGGTTACGGTCCCACTCACCACAATGACTTGCACACGAATGCACATCTCCGCGTCACACGCATCCCAGTGCGCTCATCGAAAACGGTGTTCATCCTTCTCCCCGGCCATCCAGCCGGCGAGGCCCTTCTCATCCAGAGATCGGCCATCCGGTCGAACATGAAAGCCAGCAGGATACTCCTGATACACATGCCCCTCAAGCACAGCTCGTGCTCTGCAACGGACATCCCCACCATGCCCATGCCCAAGCATCAGTCGCATTCATGAGCGCAAGCGGTTTCAGGCTGTCCACATACATGGATGATTATTGACCGGTTCTCCAACCAACCACCGACTGGCAGCTCAGAACGCGAATTCCCCTGCCCACCGTGTGGATACGAATGATATTGGAGTCCACTGTCTGCATGAACATCTGTTCGTGACGAGTCTCGAGACTGCCCTTCGTAAGGACACCCATGCTTCGCGCGTGTGCAGCCGGTGCCGATGCGCACAAGAGCATCAATGTTACGATACCGCACAACGCTTTTCGAGTCGAAACCCTGTGCCTATACAACATTTCACAACACCTGGTGCGCAAACAGTATATGCGCGTATTCTCTCGGACGGCCGAACCTCTCCGCAGGTTCCGTATCCCTCGCTTGTCAGGACCTTCCTCCTCAGGCTGGACCGCTGAAAGCGCGGTGGGACAGCCATACATGTCAGATTTCAACTTTACAGAAAAGGTTTACCGGATATCATAGATATATGCTGACAGCGGGTAGAGCAGGGAGGGCAACCTCGGTCAAGACTGGTCGTTCTGGACGCCCGGGAGCACTCATGATGCAGTATGCTCTGCGTTCCGCAGTCGCGCTTGCTGCTGCCACAGTCCTCCTTGTCGGACAGACATCCCGGGTCCATGCCACCACTCCGGTCTCGGCTCTTCCCAAGCTGGTGGTTGCCGCGAACATCTATGAACTCGTCTACGCCGGCAGCGATCGGTTGAGAACGACACTGCTGGTGCTCGGGGGCATCGCGGTCGTCTTGCTCGCCATCTACCTGCTTGCTTCACGTGAACGCGCGGCACGCGCGGCACGTGACCGGGCCGCCTACTACCAGCAGTTGTTTGCCGCAGTCCCGGAACCGGCCCTGCTCGTGGGCGACGCCGACGGACAGCTGCGCATCGAGGCCGTCAACGGAGCCCTGTGTGCTCTGCTTGCTCGAAAGGACTCTGACCTGCTTGGCACCACACTGGGGTCCATCATGTTCATCGGACAGGCGGATGTGTCGAAAGATCTGACGTCTCTGCTGGACCGAAGCCTTACATCAACGCGGTGGCAGTTTGTCGCATCCGACGGAGCTCTCATTCCTGTCGAAGTCATGATGTCGAACCTCCAGGCTCCCAGCAAACGTGTGCTCATCGTCGCCCGTGACCTGCGGGACCAGCTCAAAGCCGAACAGACCGTTCGCACGGCGTACGAGCAGTATCACGCCCTGTTTGACGAAGCTCCCGATCCTATTCTGATCGTCAGCAACCATGTCATTACACATGCAAACACCGCCGCAGGGCGAGTGCTTGGCACCACAACCGAACACTTGATGGGAAGGATCATCCCCGACATCAGTCCAGTCATGCAGCCCGATGGCCGTGCATCTGCCGACGCCATGCGCACGTTCGAAGACCACGCCCTTGCCGGCGAGGCACAGCGGTTTGACTGGACCTTTGTCACCCATGACAGCCGTCAGGTCATCTGTGAGGCTTCCCTGCAGTCCATTCCATCTGCGGGGGCTTCCATTGTCCAGGGAATCTTCCGAGACGTCACAGAACAGCGACTCACAGAGGAACGATCTCGGCAGCTGGAAAAAGAGCTCTTGCAGTCACAAAAGATGGAAGCGGTCGGGAGACTCGCCGGGGGAATCGCACACGACTTCAACAACATCATGGGCGGGATCATGGGGCATGCGTCGCTGCTCAGGGTCGACGCAACGGAAGGGACTGAACTCTACCAGGGACTGGACACCATTGAACGCGCCGCGAGGCGCGCCGCGGAACTGACGCACCGGTTGCTGTCCTTCTCACGCAACAGCACGCCAACCATCGCCGACGTCGATGTCGGCGGGGTCCTGGCGGATACGCTCTCGATCGCCATGCCGGGCTTCGACAAACGCACTGTCCTGATACGGAGCATCTCTCCAGATTTGGCATACGTTCCCGGTGACCGGACGCAGCTGGAAGAGGTCATCCTGAACCTGATCATCAATGCCCGCGATGCCATGGGACACCACGTCGGCACGCTCACGGTCGACGCCTGCAACGTCATCATCGACGAATCCTTCTGCACCAGCCACGGCGTTCCTGGCCTGCCAGACGGCAGCTACGTGCAGATAAGGGTGTCGGACACCGGTTGCGGTCTATCACCTGAGGCCAGGGACCATCTGTTCGAACCGTTCTTCACAACGCGGCCTGAAGGAACCGGGTTGGGACTGTCCATCGTCTGGCGTGTCGTGCACGACCACGGAGGAACCATAACGGTAGCTTCAGTGCCAAACCAGGGAACGACGTTCACGCTGTACCTTCCGGCAGTTTCACGCGCCGAAGCCCAAGCAAGGGCTCGCCAGACGCCCGTCTCCGGGTCACTGCCACGGTCTGTCCGGGGAGAATCGGTGCTCATCGTGGATGACGAAGATGTTGTCCGCAGTGTTGCCGTCAAGGTCCTCTCAGGCCTCGGATATCGCGTCACCGACACCGCCGATCCAGTGAACGCGCTTGTTATCTACACGGACTCGTGGCGGTCCATCGACCTTGTCCTGGTCGACATGATGATGCCGCGTATGAATGGCAGGGACCTGTTCGAGAAGCTTCGTGAGATCAATCCGTCGGTGGCCGCAATCCTGATGTCCGGCTACGACGCGACTGACACTCCTGCCGCCAGTACGGGCTTCGTGGCCTTCATCCCGAAACCCTATACGCTTCAGGAACTGGCCACACGCGTGCGTCAGTCCCTGGACACCCCGGCCGCTGGGGCGTCCACTCCAGCGGAAGAGCCGACTGACTGAGAACCGCCTCCGCCGGAGGCGCCTGCCACGGCGAATGTTCGCAGGCCCCGGAAGGTGCGGGGAGTAACGAAGACCAGCATCGCCCCCAGGAACACGACACCGATGGCACCGCTGACGAAGAAGCCCATGTTGGCGCCGAGAGCATCCGAGATCTTGCCCGCATATAGCGCGCCAATGGGGGTCGAACCCACGAAGACGAGGTTGTAGGCGGCCATGACACGGCCGCGCATGCTGTCCGGTGACTGCATCTGAAGCGCCGTGTTGCACATCGTCGACAATGCCGCCATACCGAATCCGCAGAAGATCAGCAGGAGGCCGGTCACGTAGAAGTTCCGCTGCATGCCGACGAGGACCATCGCAACCGCAAGGATGAACCCCGAACCGTAGATATAGGCAGGGGTCGGTTCCAGCCGCGCGCCGCCGAGAGACATAAGCACCCCGGCGGCCAGTGCCCCTACTCCCATTGCCGACATCAGTCCCCCGTAGCCATCTGCCTGCAGACCAAGAGTCAACTGGGTGAAGCTGGGAATGAAGATGTTGAAATTGAGCAGGAACAAACTGATGATGCCTGCTATCGTCAAGAGGCTCATGACGACTTGATTTCGGGCAATGTACTGGGCGCCCTCGCGGACTTCCTGGGCATAGCTCCCCTTGTTGCCCTTGGTCGGCTTGCGGCCCGCTTTCATCAGGAGCAGGCTGATGATGACGGCTATGAAACTGACCGAGTTCAAGGCAAATGTCCACGGAATGCCCACGGCAGCGATCAGGACTCCGCCGATGCCAGGACCGACGACGCGGGCGATGTTGAACATCGTGCTGTTGAGCGCGACAGCATTCACGACGGCGGATCTGTCGTTCACCTGTTCGCCCACAAACGACTGTCTGGTCGGCCAGTCGACAGCACTGATGAGACCTGTGAGGGCGGCAATGACCAGCACGTGCCAGTACTGCGCATGACCCCCGAAGGCCACGACAGCCAGAGCGGCGGCGGCCAGCGCATACATGATCTGCGTGAACAACAGGATCGAGCGCTTTGGAAAACGATCGATGATCGGTCCAATGAACACCGAGAGGACCAGAGACGGGAGAAACTGGATGCTGATCAGCAGACCGAGCTTGAAGGGTGAGTTTGTCAGCTTGAGAACCAGCCAGGACTGTCCGGTGTTCTGAAGCCACGTGCCAATAAGAGAAATACTCTGGCCGGCAAACCAAAGCCGGTAGTCCTTGGACTCAAAAGCCGGCAGCCGTTTTCCAATGTTCACTCAGTTTCTTCCTTTCGCTAACCGAATTACCTGATGAGTAGAGTCTACTCTCCCCGTTGCAGAATCATGAACCTAGTTCCTCACTATCTGAAGCACGGTCTGGACCGTCAGCGTCGCCGCCAGGATGATCATGACGATAGCCTGCGCCCATACCGCGGTGTTCTTGCCCCGGCTGTTGACGTGCTCCCCCATCAATGACTTGTCATTGATCAGCTTCAGCATGAGGACGAGGATCAGAGGAAGCAGGACACCGTTCGCCGCCTGCGAAAACAGCATGATGCCGATAAGCTTGCTCTCCGGCACGAACACGATCGTTCCGGCACCCACAACAATAAGAGCCGTATATAGACCATAGAAGAGAGGGGCCTCGCGGAATGACTTGCCGACCCCCGACTCCCAGCCAAATGCTTCGGCCACGGAATACGCTGTCGAGAGAGGAAGGACCCCGGCAGCCATGATCGACGCATTGATCAGACCGACGGCAAAGAGAATCGACGCGTATCTTCCCGCCAGTGGCGCCAGTGCGCCTGCCGCTTCTGCCGCAGTATTGACCCGGATGCCCGCCACAAACAAAGTACTTGCGCACGCGACGACGATGAAGAAGGAGACGAAGTTGGTGAGGAAACTGCCAACATAGGTGTCCAGAACCTCATAGCGGTAGTGCTTCAGGTCGATCGCCTTCTCCGCGACCGACGACTGCTGGTAGAACTGCATCCAGGGCGCAATCGTAGTTCCTATTGTGGCGATGAACAGCGAGATGAACTCGGGGTTCATCTGAAACGTCGGAACGACAGCGGACTTGGCAACGACCCCCCAGTTGGGATGCGCCATGAAAGCACTGATGACATAGGTCAGATACAGGACACAGAACACGAGCAGAACTTTCTCCACGGCGCGATACGAACCCTTGACGACCAGAAGCCAGACAGAGAATGCTACCACAGGAATGGCGATGAAACGGTTCAGACCCAGGATCGAGCTGGCTCCGGCTACTCCGGCAAATTCTCCCATGGTGTTGGCGAGGTTGGTGAACACCAGCAGCAGCATGACGACCATGGTCACCCGAATGCCAAACCGTTCGCGG
>JAPLGK010000023.1 GCA_026390195.1 Caldisericota bacterium | reverse complement strand
CTCGGGAGTAGCTGTGGCTGTTCTCGTTCTGGGACCCTACACATATGACGAAGATGCCTCCAGCCACGAAGGAGGTTCGCCCTGTTTCGCACTGGCGGTCGTCGGGGTCTCTCGATGGATCACAGGCAAAAAGCAAACGTCTGTTCTATCTTCGTTAGCTATCTGTCATTTTCAGTGACAGAGCCAGTTGAAAACATGAGAATACACGCTTGCTGAAGCCTGTATCCTCATATTCTGCCAATGCCCTATTTGTTATGTTTGAATTTCGGGAAGTATCTTCCTGTAGTATCCATGTATTCTATGTATTCATCTCCAAAATGCTCTATCAACATTTTTTCTTCTTTTGTCACTCTTAGAAATATGAACACAATTGTCAATAGTGCCATCAGAATGAAGAACACATTTGCCGTGAACAGGGCAAGACCTGATGCCCATAGAATCGTTCCTGCATAAATCGGATGCCTTATCTTTCCATAAGGGCCGGCAGTCACCAGTTTATGCCCTTTCTGGATTTTCAGATTCCCGGACCAATTTCTGTCCAAAACCGCCTGTGCACAACTCCAGAATATGACGCCCATAGCAGCAATAACCACTCCAAACCATCTTATTCCGAGAGGCAGATGGATTTGAAGCCTGCTAGTGAGCTCTGGATAAAATGTATATACACCAAGAAAGCTGGCCAGTATGATGCCAAGCATTACTCGGAACGCAAACAGTCTTCGTCCTTCATTCTTTATGGTCTCATTATCCGGTCGCAACTTTGCACCGGATTTTTTGGCTTTGAGTGCTGGTATTATCCGATCAAAAACAACAATGGACAAAACCAGTATCCAGAAGACCATCCTGAAGATCGATTCGGCAGTCATCGAGTGGCCTCCTTCTGCGTGGTTGCCTTTGTCGTTCGCTGCGAATTCCTCGTTCCGCGCGCAGTGTACGCAGGTGCCAAACCCTGTCAAGTGAGCCCATCGACTGATCCAAAACGCGCATCTAGTGACTTCCCTGACTCAGTAGAGAACGCGCGCGAAAGATGGGAGGAAGCTGCTGGTCCTGGGACGGCAAAGGAGCAGTAGGAACGAGACATCTCGGTGACGGCCAGCCCATGTGTGCGAGAGTACGCAAATGCTGCTACTGGTGACCATATTGGGGCACACGGCGGTCAGGTGGGGGCGAACGTCGGAGGGAATTCACAGATAGTACATGATCTAGAGTGAGTTCCAGAGCGGCGTTGCCGTACGTGGTGGAGATAGGGGTGAACAGGCAGTCCTGCGTCCATCGGTAATGCTACTATTCAAGCTGGTCTTGGAGACCGTTCCTAATGGTTGTCGGTTCCCGAGTCACACCACCCAACTGGTTAGCAGGGGCCAGTCTGCTTCGTCGGAGAAGCAGCCCTCCAATCTCTGCTCTGCCTTTGTCAGAGAGAGACGTACACTCGAATGGACGTCCCACATGAGGACTATCTGAGTCTCTGGGCGGCCTCCTTCTCTGGATCGTATTCCCAGAACTCAACATCAGCCGGGATGAGGTGCTCGTATGTCCTGAGATAATACGACGCGAGCGTTTCACGGTGTGTCGTGCTGAAGGCTTTGAGAACAAAGAAGACCTTGCGATAGTCTCTTGGAGCAACGTGGAAGTAGTACATAGCTTCGGTCCATGTCGTCATCTTCGCACTGGGCGTGTTCTCTCCTTCGGTCCATGTGTGGGACTTGCACTCCAAGATGATCTTGGGGTCGGCACTTCCGAGATCGAATTTGTGCCGCTTCTTCTTACCTTCTACGCCGATGTCCAGCGATACGTGCTCTTCGAGCGTGATGCCCTGCGTCAAGAAAAACGCTCGCGCCTGGGCCTCAAAGTCGCTACCAACTTGACTGTTGCTGGTGGATCCGATTCTCTGCGAATTGCCCACACTGCTCCTCTTTGTCTGCTCGCTCGGTTTCCCCCCGACGAGCCCCGTCTCCGGTCCTTCCGCCGCGACGTACCGGGTCCAACATGATGTGCACACGTACATGTTCCCCGCCTGTATCTGGCAGTATAGCGCCACACCGGCGTCCTGGATAGCCATAGGTCACTCCATCGACACCGGCAGCAATTGAGTATTCACGTCAACGAAACATACTCAAAAGCGAGTCCATATGACATCTTCCGGAGAGGGCTTGTCATGTGTGTGCTGGTCGATTGGCAGAGTCCGGTCGCTTCTTCCATGGTACTCGCTTGAACACTCTTCTATACAAGTCGGTGATTAGCCTCCAAATGGTATCTCCTGCGCACATTGGCAGAATAGTCTTGAAGAAACTCAGTGAAGGTCTAGCATGTAGTAGAAATGTGAGTGCTTGGAAGGGGGCCGTCATCTCCAGATCGTCACGTCTCCTCTCCCGGGCTGCTGTGGCCAGTGAATATGTGGTATGTACGATCAGGGAGTGGGCGGTAGGGCGGCAGTGAAAGGTTTCTCATGAAGAGAAGAACGGAATAGCTGTGTTCCACGAGGCACGAGGGAGGGGGAGGAAATGAACAAGAAGTCGTTGGCAAAGTTGTTGCTGCTCATCATCATCGTCATGTTCCTGTTCCCATGGGTGCTGGTTTCGTGCCAAGGGCAGAAGATCATGAGCGCCACGGGATTCCAGCTCGTCACCGGGCATTACGACGGATCTTCGACGCTGAGCGACTATGCGGGCACAAACACGTCAGCAGACACGCCCAATTTCTGGGTCATTCTTGTCCTGGCGCTGTCGGTGCTTGGCATCGTCATCACCGGGGATGGGACCGCCAGAGTGCTGACGTGGCTGTCTTCCCTGCAATCTCTGACTCTCCTGGGCTTCCTCGTCGGAGCCCCTTCCTCCTTTTACAACCAGCTGGCCAAGGGAACCAACGCGACCACCTCCTCGGACTTGGCTGCCATGAAGAGCGCCGTCCGGTTTGAGTTCCAGCCCGGCTTCTACATGACCCTGGTCCTCGCACTGGGCTGCACGTTCCTGTGCTTTGCTGCACTGAGAGAGCAGAACGAGGAGGTCCAGGCGCCTGCAGCTGCTGAGCTCTCTAATGCTTGGGACGAAAGCTTAGGAACCTTCATTGAGGTCCAGATGCCTGTAGCTGCCGAGCCCTCTCCTCGCCCCTCCCTGTCATCCAGGGTCAATACGTCCGGTCTAGTGTTCTGTCCCGCATGCGGCGCGCAGAACCCCAAGGGGAATACGTTCTGCAGCAACTGCGGCGCCAAGCTGCAATTCTGTCCTGCATGCGGCGCGCAGAACCCCAAGGGGAATACCTTCTGCAGCAACTGCGGCGCCAAGCTGTCAAAGGGGGACTAGCCATGCCTGATTTCCTCGACAAGTTCACGAAGAACGTCTCCAAGACCATCGATACCGTCAAGGCCAAGTCCGGGACCATGGTCGAGAGCGCCAGAATCAGGAACCAGATCAAGGTCATGGAGGAAGAGCAGACCGTCCGCTTCCAGGAACTGGGCAGGATGGCGCACGTGCTCCTCCAGAAGGAGATCCAGAAGGACTCCCTGGATGCTGAACGTATCCAGGACCTGCGCGAGAAGAGCGACACCATCAAGGCCAAGGAAGACCAGATTGCACAGCTGAACCTCCAGCTTCAGAACCTTGCTCTCAAGGAAGCATCGAGCATCGCCGGCAAGAGGGCGCTGGGGAAGTGCCCCGGCTGTGGCACCATGATCTACGAAGCGGACAAGTTCTGCGGCGTCTGTGGCCTCAAGGTCGCCGACATGGTCTGGGAAAGCGCCGCTCCTGCCTCCTCCACCCAGGGCGAGGACTTCTGCCCCTCCTGCGGGCACGGGAATCCCCAGGGGAGCAGGTTCTGCCTCAAGTGCGGCACGGCCCTGACCGCCCCTGCAAGAGAGCCGTGATCCGAGGAGACATGTGATGTTCTGTCCAACCTGTGGAAAGCAGATACCAGACGAATCGACGTTCTGTCCTGCATGTGGGGCGAAGCTGATAGGAGGAAAGAAAGAACCAAAATCCAAGCTACGCATCATCCTACCGATCGTCCTCATCGTGGCTCTGCTGGCCACGTCTCTTGCCGTGTACCAAGTGATCAAGTCTCGTTCCGGCAAGGGCCAGAAGGTCGCAACGCTTATCCCTTACCGAAAGGGCGACAAATGGGGACTCTGCGACAGAAACAAGAAACTGATAATTCCAGCTGTTCACGATTGGGTAGGTCCCTTCAGCGATGGTCTTGCGCCTGTCGAGCTCAACAGCAAATGGGGCTTCGTCGATACTAAGGGGAACATAGTCATCCCTGCAGTCTATGGTGGAGCATCTTTCTTCAGTGAGGGTCTTGCAATGGTCCAACTCAACGGCAAGTGGGGCTATATGGACACCAAAGGGAACATGGTCATCCCCGCTGTCTACCTTGGCGCAGATACCTTCAGTGAGGGTCTTGCCATTGTCTACCTCAACGACAAATGTGGCTTCATCGATACCAAAGGGAATATGGTCATCCCCGCCGTCTATGATTATGCAAATTCCTTTAGCAAGGGGCTTGCAGGCGTCGAATTGAACGGCAAATGGGGCTTCGTCGATACCAAGGGGGTGATGGTCATACCTGCTGTCTACGGCTTGGCATCTTTCTTCAGTGATGGCCTTGCGTATGTCACTCCTGGCTCTATGTATGGAGGAAAGTTAGGTTTCATCGACACCAAAGGGAAGATGGTCGTTCCAGCCGTATACACTCTTGCGTCTTCCTTCGGCAACGGTCTTGCACCCGTCGAACTCAACGACAAGTGGGGCTTCATCAATGCCAAGGGGAACATGGTCATCCCCGCCGTCTACGGCTGGGCGTATTCCTTCAGCAACGGTCTTGCGTCCGTCTCGCTTGGCGACAAGTACGGATACATCGATACCGAAGGAACCATGGTCATCGAACCCACGTATGAGCTTGCGATTCCCTTCCGGAACGGTCTTGCGTATGTCAGACTTAACGGCAAATACGGTTACATCGACACGAAGGGCGTCCAGTACTGGGAGAACTGACAAACCGGCGAAAGTGACAGCAGGCAGAAGTACTAGCTTCAAAGGAGGCATTGCATGTTCTGTAAGAATTGTGGGAAGGAAATAGCAGAGGGATCTCAGTTCTGCCCGTTCTGTGGAGCCAAGCCGTCAGAGGTCAGGACGGCTCGTCGATCTCATTCGGTCGCGACGGGGTCTCTCTTGGGCACCCTTGTCCTGATCGTCGCAAGTCTTCTGGGCATCGTCTCGCTCGTCTCGCTCATAGGAAGCCTGTCGGCGAGCAGCAAGCTCAACGGCACGGTCAACTCGATCGTCGCGATGCTGAGCTCCATGGGGCTGGACACGTCATCAGATGCCACGGCCAGTCAGATCGTCCAGTACGCACGGACGGCGATGGCCAGCATGAGCAAGTTCGTGGTCTTCGCCGGCATCACGTTCTTTCTCATCCTTCTCCTGATGGGGTTGATTGCCGTTCTTGTCGTTGCCATTGACCGGAAGGTCAGCAGCGCCACGAAGTCTACGAATCCATGATTGTTTGCTGACAGGAGGTCACGTGATGTTCTGTCCAACCTGTGGAAAGCAGATACCAGACGAATCCACCTTCTGTCCCGTATGTGGAGCGAAGCTGACAGGCGGGAAGAAGGAACGCAAACCCAAGTTCAGGGTCATCCTGCCACTTGTCATCATCCTAGCTCTGCTGGCTGGGTCGTTTGCCGTGTACCAAGTGATCAAGTCCCGTGCCAGCAAGGACCAGAAGGTTGCAGCGCTCATCCCCTACCGAAAGGGCGACAAGTGGGGATACTGTGACAGGAACAAGAAGCTGGTCATCCAGCCCATGTATGATTCGGCAGATCTCTTCAGCGAGGGTCTTGCGTCTGTCGAACTCAATGGCAAATGGGGTTTCATTGACACCAAAGGGAGTATGGTCATCCCCTCTGTCTATGATGGCGCAAGTTCCTACAGCGACAGCCTTGCGGCTGTCAAAGTCAACGGCAAGTGGGGTTACATCAACACCAAGGGAAGCATAGTGATACCGGCCATCTATGACAATATCACTCCTTTTGCTCTTGGCTCGGCAGGTTCGTTCAGCGGCGGTCTGGTGGTGGTTACGCTCAATGGCAAGTGGGGTTTCATCGACACGAAGGGGACCATGGTCATCCCTGCTGTCTATGGCAGTGCGTATTCGTTTAGCGAGGGCCTTGCATCCGTCACACTTAACGGCAAATACGGCTTCATCGACACCAAGGGGACCATGGTCATTCCCGCTGTCTACGGTTTCGCAGCTCCCTTCAGTGATGGCCTTGCGCATGTCATTCCTGGCTCTATGTATGGAGGGAAGTCGGGCTTCATCGATACTAAGGGCACCATGGTCATCCCCGCCGTCCATGATCGCGCAGGTTCCTTCAGCGAGGGGCTTGCAGGTGTCGAACTCAATGGCAAATGGGGTTTCATTGACACCAATGGCACCATGGTTATCCCTGCTGTCTATGATGACGCGGTATATTCCTTCAGCAATGGTCTTGCGCCTGTCAAGCTCAATGGCAAGTACGGTTTCATCGACACCAAGGGCACCATGGTCATCCCCGCCGTCTATGACTTCGCGGGTTCCTTCAGCGAGGGTCTGGCATGGGTCAAGCTCAACGACAAGTGGGGCTACATCGACACGAAAGGAACGCAGTACTGGGAGAACTGAAGGATAACGCTGATGACGAGATTGGTGTCGCTCAATGATGAAGGAGGATCCTGATGCTCTGTCCAACCTGTGGCAAACAGATTCCCGACGAGTCCACCTTCTGCCCTGCGTGTGGGACGAAGCTGACCGCTTCTCCTGCAGGAACTCCTCGCACGGCACCGAGGAACACACAGGAGCGAGTGATCCGACTGGCACTGATCCTGGTTCCCATGCTCGTCGTTGGCATTGTCCTCGGCGTGGTTGTCTCCAGGTACAACCGCTCCCACTCCGTCACCAACATCTCTGATCGCTTTGTCGCGGCGCTCCAGCAGCGCGACATGACAACTCTGAACTCGCTCATGACGGTGAATGGTGCTCGTCCCGATGCGACCCAGCTGCAGGCCTTCTGTGCCTGGGCTGTGGATGCCAACCAGATCCAGGAGATCCGACAGCAGCTCCTCGTCTCTTCCAGCGCTTCCACCTCTGGTGCCGACAGCAGTGTCCCGGCCGATCGATACCTTTCGTTCGTGGAGAAGAAGCTCTTCGTGCTGAAATCGTATTCCGTTGATGTCGCCCCGGCGAAGGCAGTCTTCTCGGGTCGTTCCAGCACGGTGGTCACTCTGGATGGGGTCGGACAGCAGACCATGGGGAGTGACACGCTGGAGTTCTCGTCACTTCTTCCAGGCGAGTATGCGTATACCACCCAGCTGCCGACAGCCCTCGGACAGCTCACGGGATCCGGGAGCCTTGCGGTCGAGCCACTGACCGGGGGGATGGCTGACGTGGCCGACAACTTCGACAATGGTGCCTGGTTCAAGGTCCCCACAGACATTGCCACAACATCCATCTCCCTGAACGGGACGAGCGTCCCGCTGCAATCGAGCAGTTCAGGCAGCTCAACAGTAAAATACGTGGGTCCTTTCCCGGCGCAGCGCTACTCTGTCCTCGTGGGAACACCTGCCCCGTGGGGGACGGCGACGTATGCTGGCACGACATCGAGCGGCACCGGCGTCTCGACAATCACCACGACCGGGATCAGCGATGCGACCTACGCGAAGCTCAGGGAGATTGCTGTTGTCATCGACACGTTCAACATGAACGTTACTCTTCTTCTGCGAGGCAAACTTGCCAGTCGCTCAAAGGCGCTTGAAGGGCTGGAGCCGCAATCGCCTACATGGGTCAGGATACAACGCCTGATCGCCTCCGGCGGATCAGGGTCCTCGACATATGACAAGATGACGCTTGCGGGTCGGTTCTACGCATTGAGTGCTAGTTTGGTGAAGGTTGTGTGCTCAGAACGCTATACGATGAGTTTCCCGACGTGGGTGTACACGCTCGTCTACAGAGACGGCAAGTTCCTGATTCGAGACAACACGCAGGAGTTCTTCTTTGCGTCTGACTATCTCGACAGCCCTCGCTCCATCGTGATCACCCATGAACAGTAAGGGGAGCTGGAGGCGTGGTCCAGGCCGCTCGTTCGCATCCAGACACGTTCTGTTCTACGTGTAGGAGTCCATTGAACCGTTAGATCTCAACAAGGAGGCGCATGATGTTCTGCAGGAAATGCGGCAATGAGCTCGTGGAAGGTGCGGCGTTCTGTCCCAAGTGCGGGGCTCCCGTTCCACGCGAGGACGCCCGGCATGGTGTGGAGAATGCAGGTCTGACAGAAGCGTCTGGACCACAGGAGAGCGCAGCGGCAGGCGCGCAGCAAGCGACCCCTGGTACCGGTGCCCTGCCTCGAGTCGCCCCTTCCCGTGTGAAGGTATCACGGCCCCGCCTGTCTCCCCGTGCCCTCCGCACCCTGCTTGTGGTTGCAGCATGTGTCCTTGTGCTCGGCATTGCAGGCTCCTTCGCGTATCCATACATCGGTTCTCTCCTCTTTGGCAAAGCTGCTGCCACCCATGTCCAGACAGCAGTTGAGCAGTCGGCGGCCCTCACCCCGGCAACTACGACCGCGGCAAGCCTCTCCTCCATCCAGAAGGAGCTGACCACCGCTGTGCGCCTCAACCCCCGCAGCACCCAGGCCCGGGAAGCTCTTGCTGCCTTCAGTGCCTCCACGGGGAACCTCAAGAGCGCAGATGCGCAGGTCACAGCAATCCTGAAGCTGGACCCCGCCAACGAATATGCCCTGCTCATGAAGGACCTGCTTGCTCCGGAGAGTGCGCCATGAAGAACCATCTCCTCTCCCTCTGGCTGGTCGTCTCCCTTCTCTGCAGCTCTCTCTTCTCCCCGTACTCCGCTCCCTCAGCTCAGGCAGCCACTTCTCCTACGCCCCCGACGGGCTGGGTCCTTGCTACCACGTTCCAGAAGGTCCCCCTGACACTGAACAGCGTCACCTATTACGCCTATGAGCTCAAGAAATCATCGGCAAACGTTGCTGGCGGCTGGCTGATCGCGAAAGCCGACGGCACCATCGTGAGCGACCGTGCCACCTATCAGAAGCTTGCCCTGACCGCCACGGTCAGCAAGGTGGTCCGGGACCCTGCGTTCCTGCCCCAGATGAAGAACGAGCTGGAGGTCCTCAAGGGCATCCGCTGGCGCATCGAGCTGTACGAGGCGGCGACAGGGCTCACGAAGCTCGGGACCGACATCGTGGCGATCCTGAAGGGCAAGCCTGCCATGGGCGGCCTGGAGGACGTGGCAGCAACCCTCCTGACCCCCACCGAGATCACGGAGGGGAACCGCGTGCATGACATCCTGTGGCCCCTGTTCACCGGCGGGCTCGTGAACAACCTGTCCCCCTCCATCACCAAGGCGCTCAAACTGGTCGGTACGGTCGGTGACAGCTCCGAACAGTACCTCAAGGTGTTCGGTATCGTTGGCACCGTCCTCCGGAAGACCGTAGCTGCCTTCGCCCAGGGAGGAGCGACGACCTACCAGAAAGCGTTCACGCTTGCCAGCACACCCCGCTCTTCCTGGTCGTACGAGGACGCGTCCCTGTTCCTCAAGGAGTACGAGGAAGGCCGCACTCACGGTCTGCCCTTCGCCAAGTGGTACATCAGCCTCATCCCCCATGAGGGGGGCTTCTTCGGCAGTATGGAGAACATCGGGGACATGTGGTGGGAAAACATCATCAAGGAAGTCATCCCCTCCGTACCCGGTGCTGTCGTGGACGGGATGAAGCTTTCTGAAGATCTGGTCAAGCGGTGCCTGAACGACACGATGTTCACCAACGAGATCAACGCCGACATCCAGTCCGCTGCGTCCATCTTTGCGATCTACCGCCTCACCTACGATCCCTCCATCACGGGGTCGCTGGCGGAGCAGATCGTCACGGCAGTAACGCCGGTTGCGACGACCACCGACAAGACCATGTACGCCGTAGGCGACTTGGTGGCTGCCAAGGATGTCCTCCGTGTGCGCGAGCACGCCTCCGCGACAGCGACATCCAAGGGGGCGGTCCCAAAGGGCACGACCGGGACGATCATCGGGAGTTCCGTGGTTGCGGATACCTACCGGTGGTGGCCGGTGCGCTGGAGCACGGGGCTCACGGGGTGGAGTGCGGGAGCTTACTTGGTGCGCAGCGTGGCCAAGCGTGCCGGCGAGACGGGGACAGCGTACGCATGGCCCGCTTTGCTGTTTTACAGCAACTCCGGCACCCAGTTCTGGCGAGTAGGGAGCGGGACTGAAGTGCTGAGATCCGTATTCACGCTGCCCTCATCGATCTCAGTGAAGAAGAGTGAGGTTGGGTCTGGTGATCCGATGGTGTATCTGGATCCTACCGGTGGCAATGTGGCTATCGTCGGCAGGGAGGATGATCGCTATGCCATCTACGTTCTCAAGAGTGACGGGACAGGTTTCCGCAAAGTCGTACCATCCACAGCCAATGACATTTACTCGTGCACATGGTCGCCCAACGGCAGTCAGTTAGCCTATGCCACTGTAGTGGGGGAGCATGACTCAGCGGTGTGGACGGTGCGCCTCAGCGGCGGACAACCCACAATGCTGAAGACTATCGCCAAGGGTGCCTCCTCGTCCTTGTCGGATGCGACGTTCAACGTGTTCACGCAGCTTGCCTGGTCCCTTGATGGGAACAGTGTCGTTCTTGGCAAGGGATGGGGGAAGTCCGAGAAGAAGGTAGACGACATGTACTGGTGTCCAGTCAGCTCGTCTGCTCATCAGATTCCCTACGGTGTACGCTCTCCGAACGGAAAACGAGTTGCGTATCGTGTTCTCAATGGTTCAGGCGTACGCGTGTGCGACAGTTCCACGGGGGGCAATGACCGGCTGGTGTTCGGCAAGGATGGTGATGCGAATGCCACGCCCCTTTTCCCGACCAGCGTCCAATGGGTTGCCTGGCTCAGTGACAACCGCACGCTGGTTGCCTACGTCAACAACCTGACGGTGGTTACGATTGACGTTGACAGTCCGAAGCTCGACGTTAGGAACATAGCCGGAAACGGGTTCTCCGTCACTGCGTGCGCCGTCTCCCCGGGTGGAGCGAAGATCGCTCTTGTCGGGAGCAAGAGCGGCGGCACCGATGGTCTGTATGTGGGGCGTGATCCCGGCCGTCTGTCGCGCTACGAGAAGCCACAGGGCTATGGCCAGAACGGGATGGAGAGGCTCGTCTGGTCATCCGACGGCGGGTACCTGGCCTGCCCCCTCTACTGGACCAGCGGCAGTGTCTTTGACGGACCATTTGGCGGGAGACTATTGGTCTTTGACCTTGCACGGGGAGATTTCGACACATCTCTTGGAGGACAGCCCTTGGACTTCTTGGGGTGGACCAAGTGATGAGTACGGTCCCTATTCGGCACAAACGACAGTAGCGCAGGCCACCAATGGTGTTGACAGAGGGAAGACTGGGAGGGTCGAAACATGAAGAAGCTTACTGCGATTGTTGTAGTACTGTGCATCATCTGGAGTGGAGTCATCAAGCCCGTGTCGGCTTCTGGTGCGGGTTCGCTGTTACGAGTTCCTGCGGACTATCCAAGTATTCAGGCAGCTTTGGATGCTGCCGAACCCGGGGTGACCATCACGGTCAGCCCAGGTACCTATGCGGAGAACATTCACTTCCGAACATCCGGTATCGTTCTCACGGCCCCCGATGGAGCAAGTGTTACAAGGATTGTCGCGTCTGATCCTGCCGACCATGCGGTCACGATTTCCGCAACAGATGTGACGCTCCATGGATTTGCGATCAGTGGAGCCACAGGCGACAAGAAGGCCGGCGTCTGTATCGTAGCTGGCGGTGACAGAGCGGTTGTCACCGGGAACCAACTGGATGGCAACAACGTCGGCTTCGTGCTGTCCCAGGTCGGAGGATGCCAGGTCTGGGGAAACACGTGCACAGGCAACGTGGTTGGTGGTGGTGGAACGACCGACTCCTGCGCTTCATCCTCTGCGATCGGCATTGCCCGACCTATGGACGCGTCTGTGCTCCTCCAGACATTGCGGCTTATGCGTGACCGCGTTGTCGCTCCTGCTGAAGTTGCCACCTATTATCAGATCAGTCCTGCGCTCTGCGCTGCATTTCTTCGACGGCCGGATCTGGGTCTGCGGGCCGGACAACTGCTAGCGAAGTACCGTCCTGTCTTCGCGCTTCTGGCCGGACAAGCTGGTGGACACGACTTGCCGGTTTCTGCCGCGGAGATGCGTTCGTTGCGGTCACTTGCAACCAGCCTTGAAGGAGTCCTGTACGGCATAGATGGCGGAGATGCGGCAGCGGTCGCGATTCGGCGATTGGCGACGTCGTTCTGCAGCGGTTCGATGCCGAGTCTCGCCGACTGTTTCCGAAGATCGCTCTTTGCACATGCTCCGCAGTACGAGACCTTGTCCACTTCGTCCAGTGGTGCTGCACCCTGTTCGTCTACCGGGACGACGGTGGACAACTACGTCTACCTGAATGATTTCACTGGCAATCAGCAGGATGCCGCCGGCGTCGACAAGTTGCCGATCGTGTGGCACTCTCCCAAGGCAGGCTATTTCGCCGTGGCCGGGAATCAGCAGGTCCATGGTCCCAGCTACCTGGGAAACCACTGGCCGCTGACCGCGACCCTGGATGCAGATGGTGACGGCATCATCGACGGAACGACAACGATTGGGGATATCCAGGACACGGCAGCATTGGTGTACGCCCCCAGTTTCTATTCCTGGGTGCTGCCAGCGGCACCTGCCGATGCCAGTATCCGGCGTGACGGCACCGGGGCGACTCTTCAGTGGAATGCGCCTGCCAACTCACCGATCCCGATTTCTGGGTACTACATATACGGCCGGCAGGTTCAGGAGGGTCCGAGCTCCCTGCTGGCCAGCGTTCCGGCAGACCAGATGAGCTGGCACATTCCAGATTCAGCTGTCGAGGCGAACAGATGGGTCTGCGTCGCTGCGTATACGTCCATTCTCATTGACGTGTGGATTTCAGCCAACACGACCGACGTGGACGCACAAGCGCCAGCCACAGGGACGTTCACCGCCGACATCGACGGATATGCCTTCAAGAACGGTGTTCCAGCATTGTCGTACAAGGTATTTGGGGCGTTCTACGGTCTGGACGATAGC